>NZ_LMMH01000035.1:0-199980 GCF_001422185.1 Sphingomonas sp. Leaf257 | reverse complement strand
GCGACGTGGGTGATCGTCAGCCGGGGCGACACGTCGACGCCGTAGTCGGCGGCGGTCTTGGTCGCCATCGGCTTGGACTTGGCCTTCATGATGTTGGGGAGCGACGCATAGCGCGGCTCGTTCAGGCGAAGGTCGGTGGTGACGATGGCGGGCAGCGTCAGCGCCACCGTCTCCAGACCGCCATCGACCTCGCGGGTGACGTTGGCCGTCTCACCCTCGATCTCGACCTTCGAGGCGAACGTGCCCTGCGCCCAGCCGAGCAGCCCTGCCAGCATCTGGCCGGTTTGGTTGTTGTCGCCGTCGATCGCCTGCTTGCCCAGGATGACGAGGCCGGGCTGTTCCTCTTCGACCACCTTGGCGAGCAGCTTGGCGACGCCGAGCGGCTCGGGTGCCTGGTCGGCGGTGATCAGCACCGCCCGGTCCGCGCCCATGGCCAGCGCGGTGCGCAGCGTGTCCGCCGCCTTGGGCTCGCCGATCGAGACGACGACGACCTCGGTCGCCGCCCCCTTTTCCTTCAGCCGGATCGCCTCTTCCACCGCGATCTCGTCGAACGGGTTCATCGACATCTTCACGTTCGCCAGATCGACGCCCGTCCCGTCCGCCTTCACGCGCGGCTTTACGTTATAATCCAACACCCGCTTCACGGGCACGACGATCTTCATCGCGGTTCCTTCCCGGCTGGATAGCCAAAAACATGCCACCGTCTTTGACGGCGTTGCGAGCGCATCGCAAGCATTCAGCCCGACCAACGAGAAAGGGGCCCGGACGTTTCCGCCCGAGCCCCTTTATAATCGGTCCATCAGGGCCGAAGGCGCGAATTACGCGACCTTCTGAACCTCGGCCACGATCTTCTTGGCGGCATCGCCCAGATCGTTGGCGGGGACGATGGCGAGACCCGAATTGGCGAGGATTTCCTTGCCCTTCTCGACATTCGTACCCTCGAGGCGGACGACCAGCGGAACCTGCAGGTTCACTTCCTTCGCCGCCGCGACGATGCCGTCGGCGATGATGTCGCAGCGCATGATGCCGCCGAAGATGTTGACCAGGATGCCCTTCACCGCCGGATCGCTCAGGATGATCTTGAACGCCGCGGTGACCTTCTCCTTGTTCGCGCCGCCGCCGACGTCGAGGAAGTTGGCCGGGAACATGCCGTTCAGCTTGATGATGTCCATCGTCGCCATGGCGAGGCCGGCGCCGTTGACCATGCAGCCAATGTCACCGTCGAGCTTGATGTACGCCAGGTCGTACTTCGACGCCTCCAGCTCCATCGCGTCTTCTTCGGTGGTGTCGCGCAGTTCCATCAGGTCCTTGTGACGGAACATGGCGTTGCCGTCGAAGCCGACCTTGGCGTCGAGCACCATCAGCTTGCCGTCCTCGGTGACGGCGAGCGGATTGATCTCGATCTGCTCGGCATCGGTGCCCAGGAACGCGGCGTAGAGCTTCGACGCGACATTGGCGGCCTGCTTGGCGAGGTCGCCGGTCAGCTCGAGCGCGGCGGCGACGGCGCGGCCGTGATGCGGCATGAACCCGGTCGCGGTGTCGATGTCGATCGAGTGGATCTTCTCGGGCGTGTCATGCGCCACGGTCTCGATGTCCATGCCGCCTTCGGTCGAGGCGACCATCGAGACACGGCCGGTCGCGCGGTTGACGAGCAGCGCGAGGTAGAATTCCTTCGCGATGTCGACGCCGTCGGTCACGTACAGGCGGTTGACCTGCTTGCCCGCTTCGCCGGTCTGGATGGTGACCAGCGTGTTGCCCAGCATGTCGGTGGCGGCAGCGCGGACTTCCTCGGCGGTCTTGGCCAGGCGGACACCGCCCTTGGCGTCGGGGCCGAGTTCCTTGAACTTGCCCTTGCCGCGGCCGCCCGCATGGATCTGCGCCTTGACGACGTAGAGCGGTCCGGGGAGCTTGGACGATGCCTCGACGGCCTCCTCGACGGTCATCGCGGCGAAGCCGGCGGGGACGGGCACGCCGAACTTGGCGAGCAATTCCTTGGCCTGATATTCGTGGATGTTCATGCGCTAGCCTTCCGCCTCTCGGGTGGTTCTAGGGAAATTGGGTGTGGCTAAAGCACAGGCTGACGGACAAATCCACCCCGAAACGGCGTTAATGCAAATGCATCGCAAATGCTTTTTAGGGGTGGTTGGGGCGATCCCTTGACGCGACCAACGGAATAGGAAGCAAATTTATCGCAAATGCGTTATGATGACCCGATGAACTGGGCTTTCGGCATCCTTCTGTTTCTCGGCACCGTGATCTTCATGGAGGGGTTTGCCTATGCGGCCCACCGCTGGATCATGCACGGCCCCGGCTGGTTCCTGCATGAGAGCCATCACCGGCCGCGTAACGGCAACTGGGAATTGAACGATCTCTATGCGGCGATCTTCGCGGTTCCGTCCTTCGTGATGATCCTGGGCGGGGTGCAACTGGGCTGGTGGCCGGGCTTCACCTGGATCGGGGCGGGAATCGCGGCCTATGGCGCGATCTATTTCGGCTTTCACGACATCATCGTCCATAAGCGTCTTCCGACCCGCTATCTGCCCAAGTCCGATTATATGAAGCGGATCATCCAGGCGCACCGGCTGCACCATGTCGTCGAGACGAAGGAAGGCACGGTCAGCTTCGGCTTTCTGGTCGCGCCACGGCCCGAGAATCTGAAGGCGGAACTGAAGAAGCGCGCACGGGCGGGCGTGCGGCGGCCTGCGGGCGCGTCCGAACGTGTCGCGGCCGAGCGTCAGGATGCCCTGTTGACGGAAAAGTAACCTTGTTCAGCGAAGAGGGGAGCGTCATGGAAAAACCGGTCTTCACACCGCCTTTCGAGCCCGTTCCCGGCCAGGACCTTCGCCGGTCGCTGCGCCATGCGGTGCGCATGCGCGCCCATCTGCGCGACAAGGGCCAGACCCGGTTCGAGATCGACGTCGTCGACCTGTCGTCCGAGGGCTTTCGCGCCGAGACCAGCTTCACCCTGTGGCCGGGTACGATCGTCTGGCTGACCCTGCCGGGCCTCGCCCCGCTGGAGGCGGTGATCGCCTGGCGGGACCGCTTCAAATATGGCTGCGCTTTCTCGAAGCCGCTCCACCCGGCGGTGTTCGAGCATATCGTCGCGCTGGGGAATCGCTGAGAATTTTAGGGTGAGCCACGAGCGCCTCGCTCAGGTTCAACCCTCCCCCATCCCAGTTTCAGGTAAACGATGCCCCGCATCGTTTAGGTCATGCCGGCGGCATGACCGACCTGAAACTCGCCTGCGGGAGGGGCGTGCTTAGTTCGACTGGCTAGCGCTTCTTCTAAACCCCTCCTCCCGGCCGGGGGGAGGGGTTTGGGGTGGGGGATAGGCCACGAGCGAGATGCCTGCGGCTTACCCCAAAAAAATCAATCGAACAGGCTCGACACGCTGGTCTCATCCGCGATGCGCTTGATCGCTTCGCCCAGCAGCGGAGCAATCGGCAGGTGGCGGATCTTGCCCGTGCCGCTGATCGACTCATGGTTGCCGATCGAGTCGGTAATCACCAGCTCGCGCAGTTCCGAGCCATCGACTCGCGCCACCGCGCCACCCGACAGCACGCCGTGGGTGACATAGGCGACGACGTCTTCCGCCCCCGCCTGGCGCAAAGCGGCGGCCGCGTTGCACAGCGTACCCGCCGAGTCGACGATATCGTCGATCAGGATGCAGAAGCGCCCTTCCACGTCACCGATGATGTTCATCACCTCCGACTCGCCCGCGCGCTCGCGGCGCTTGTCGACGATGGCGAGCGGCGCGTTGTTCAGCCGCTTGGCAAGCTGGCGGGCACGGACGACGCCGCCGACGTCGGGCGAGACGACCATGAGGTTGTCGTTCTTGAAGCGCGCCAGAATGTCCGCCGACATGACCGGCGCGGCATAGAGATTGTCGGTCGGGATATCGAAGAATCCCTGGATCTGACCGGCATGGAGATCGACCGACAGGACGCGGTCGGCGCCCGCGACGGTGATCAGGTTGGCGACCAGCTTGGCCGAGATCGGCGTGCGGGGGCCGGGCTTCCGATCCTGGCGCGCATAGCCGAAATAGGGAATCACCGCCGTGATGCGCCGCGCCGACGCGCGCTTCAGCGCATCGATCATGATGAGCAGTTCCATGAGGTTGTCGTTGACCGGATAGCCGGTCGACTGGATCACGAACACGTCCTCGCCGCGGACGTTTTCCTGAATCTCGACGAAGATTTCCTCATCGGCGAAGCGGCGCACCAGTGCCTCCGTCAACGGCACCTCCAGATAGGAGGAAACCGCCTTCGCCAGCGGCAGATTGGAATTGCCGGTCATCAATTTCATGGTCGTACCCCGTCCCCGCAGACAGCCCGTAGTCGCGGCCCCTTTAATCGCGCTGTCACAATAGCGCAAAGGTGATTCCCCGATTATGGCGGCGCTCATGACCGTGACCCGTTTCGCTCCCTCGCCCACCGGGCGGCTGCATGTCGGCAATATCCGCACCGCGCTGCACAACTGGATGTATGCGCAAAAGGCTGGCGGGCGCTTCCTGCTGCGTATCGACGATACCGATGCCGAGCGCAGCGAGGAACGCTATGTGGATGCGATCCGGGCGGATTTGGCCTGGCTGGGCCTGATCCCCGATAGCGAAGTACGCCAGTCGCAGCGTTTCGCTCTGTACGAGGCGCGCTTCGCCGAGCTGGTCGCGGGCGGCCATGTGTACCCCGCCTATGAGAGCGCGCAGGAACTGGACCTGAAGCGCAAGATCCAGCTCGGGCGCGGCCTGCCGCCGGTGTACGACCGCGCCGCGCTGTCGTTGACCGAGGAGGACCGTACCAAGCTGGAAAGCGAAGGCGTTCGCCCACACTGGCGGTTCAAGCTGGATCATGGCGCACCCATCGAATGGGACGACGCAGTGCGCGGTCCCCAGCGCTTCGACCCCGCAACGATGAGCGATCCCGTCATCCGCCGCGCCGATGGGACATGGCTCTATATGCTGCCCTCGGTGATCGACGATATCGACATGGGCGTGACCCAGGTGGTGCGTGGCGAAGATCACGTCTCCAACACCGCGCTCCAGATTCAGATGTTCCAGGCGCTGGGGGCCGAGCTGCCGCGCTTTGCCCATGCCGCCTTGCTAACCGGCAATGAGGGCAAGCTGTCCAAGCGACTCGGCTCGCTGGGGGTCGACCACTTCCGCGAGATCGGCATCGAGCCGCAGGCGGTGCGCGCACTTCTCGCCCGCATCGGAACCAGCGATCCGGTCGAGCCGGTCGCCGACATGGCGCCGCTGATCGCCGGGTTCGATTTCTCCCGCTTCGGCCGGGCGCCCGCGCGGTTCGACGAAGCGGAACTGGCGCAGCTGAACGCGCGCATCCTCCACCAGACGCCGTTCGAGGCCGTCGCCGACCGGCTGCCGACCGGTATGGGCGTGGCGGAGTGGGAGGCGGTGCGACCCAATCTCAACACCGTCGCGGAGGCCGCCGACTGGTGGCAGGTGATCGAGGGACCGGTCGAGGCCCCCGAGCCTGCCGAGGACGACCGCGCCTATCTGGCGCAGGCGGCCGAGGTCGCGGGGCAGATCGACTGGGGCACGGACCCCTGGCACGCGCTGACCGCCGCCTTGAAGGACGCGACGGGGCGCAAGGGCAAGGCGCTGTTCCTGCCGCTGCGCCTGGCGCTGACCGGCCGGGCGCAGGGGCCGGACATGGCCGCGCTGCTGCCGCTGATCGGGCGCGACCGCACGATCGCACGGCTGAACGGCTGATTTACGCCGCCACCTTTCATTACCGCCCCGCCTCGCCCACATAGGGCCTAGCAACACGTAAAGGAGCGTCTTTTGGCCACGTTGGGAATGTCGCCCGCCGACAAGGAAGCCGTCACCGCCTTCCGCCGCGATGTCGTCGAGCCGTCGATGACCAAGCTGGTCATCCTGGACTTCTGGGCGGAATGGTGCGGGCCGTGCAAGGCGCTGGGCCCGACGCTGGAGAAGGTGGCGGAGGCCTATGCCGACAAGGGCGTCGTGCTGGCCAAGATCGACACCGACAAGAACCAGTTCATTGCCAACCAATTCCAGATCCGCTCGATCCCGACCGTCTATGCGATGTTCCAGGGCCAGTTGGTCGCCGACCTGACCAGCGCGCGTACCGAAAGCGCGCTGCGCACGATGCTGGACCAGCTGCTAAAGCAGTTGCCGATCCAGTCGGAGGCGGCGGACGCGGCGGCCGAGCTGGAACCGCTGATCGCGATGGGCGAGGAAGTGCTGGAGGCCGGTGACGCCGAGCGCGCGGTGTCGATCTTCCAGCAGCTGCTCGACATGGCGCCGGAGCATCCCGCCGTGCTGTCGGGGCATATCCGCGCGCTGCTGGGTGCAGGACGCATCGAGGAAGCCGAAGCCGCGACCGAGGCGCTGCCGCAAGGCCTGGCCAACGACCCGGCCATCCACCGCGCCATCGCGACCGTGTCGCTGGCGCGGTCCGCTCCACCGGCGGCGGACTATGCGGGGCTTGCGGCCGAGGTCGCGGCCAGCCCCGACGATCACGAAAAGCGGTTCGCGCTGGCCAATGCGCAGATGGCAGCGGGCGATCGTGACGGCGCGGCCGACAACCTCCTCCATATCGTCGCGGCCGACCGTAGCTGGAACGAGGATGCCGCGCGTCAGCAGCTGCTCAAGCTGTTCGAGGTAGTCGGCATGACCGACCCCTGGGTATCGCAGCAGCGGCGGCGCCTGTCCGCCATCCTGTTCGGCTAAGGACATGGCGCGGCTCTCGATCTTTCCGCTGGCGGGCGCGATCCTCTTTCCGGGGATGCCGCTTCCGCTGCACATCTTCGAGCCGCGCTACCGGGCGCTCGTCTCCGACGCGATGGCGCGCGACCGGCGGATCGGCATGGTCCAGCCATCGGGCGAGGGCGATACGCCGTCGCTTTATCAGATGGGTTGTGTCGGCCGCATCGCCGAGGTCGAGGCGATGGAGGATGGCCGCTACAACCTTGTGCTCGAAGGCGTGTCGCTGTTCCGCATCGTCCGCGAGCTGGAGGTGACGACGCCCTTCCGCCAGGTCGAGGCCGAGCTGCTGCCGGTGATCGACGAGGATCTGCTATCGCTCGGCCGCCGCGCCTCGCTGGAGCAGGAATCGAAGCGTTTCGCCGATCTTCAGGGCTATGCGGTCGACTGGGATGCGGTCGGGCGGCTGGACGACGAGAGCTTGGTCAACGGCATCGCCCAGATCGCGCCGTTCGACGTGGCGGCCAAGCAGGCGCTGCTGGAGGCCCCCGATCTGGAACAGCGCGCCGAGCTGATCATCCAGTTGATGCAATTTTTCGGTCGCCATGACGGCGAGGATCGGGTGACCCTGCAATGAGCCTGGACCCATGGTTGCTCGAACGGCTGGTCTGCCCGCTGACGCGGACGCCGTTGCGCTACGACGAAGCGGCGCAGGAGCTGGTGTCGGAGGCGGCTGGGCTCGCCTATCCGATCCGTGACGGGGTGCCGGTGATGCTGGTCGAGGAAGCGCGGGAGCTCTGATCCCCGCCGCCTCCACCCTCCGTTCAGCCTGAGCGAACGGGGTGAGGGTATCAGATCAGCCGCCCGACCAGTGCCACCAGCACGATGACCAGCGCCGCGACGCTGGAATAAAATCCCAGCGCGAACCCGAAGGCCCGCGCCGCCGCGCCGCGCGCGTAATGGGCCCAGAACAGCGTGCGCCCGACCGAGAACAGCCCGGCCAGCATCGGGATCATCGCTCCCGATCCCTCGACCACCCAGGCGAGCGCCAGATAGGCCGGGATCGCGAGCACCACCTGCTCCAGCGTATTGCGCAGCACCGCCTGCGCCATCGCGACTTGCGCTGAATCGGGACTCCCGCCGGCCGCCGCATCGATATCGGCGGGTGATGTGAACCGCAGCGCCGCGACATGCCCGATCGCTGCTGCGAGCCAGAGCGCGGCGACCGTGGAGGCCGCCACCGCGCGTAAAATCCGGTCGGTGGGGGAAAGCGTCGGTCGGACACTCCACCCGACCAACAAGGCAAGCGCCACCACGGCCAATGCGGCTGCCATGGCGCGGGCTACACCGGCCTGGCGGCGATCGCGGATCGGGGTTCGGAGCGGACGGGTGGGATGGTCAGGCCCGGGGGTCATGACGCGCGAAACGCCGGACATGGCTTTTGGGATCCCATATGGTGTCATTACGGGTGCGTCGCTTGTGGTTTTCCCTCCCCCATCCCCTCCCSCCTGCGGGAGGGGAGCGCTTGTTGGCTGGCCGTAAGCGCGCCTCATGCCACGCCCCTCCCGCAGGCGGGAGGGGTTGGGGGAGGGCCTGATACTCTTCGGACCGGCCCGCCCGGTTTACACCAGCACACCCTGCAACAGGCGCGGCAACTGCCCCGTCTCGCCGCGTGCTTCAGCCATGAAGCGGTTCTTCAGCGGCGGGATATGGTCGATCGCGGTGATGCCCAGCCGCCGGACCGCGCTGGCGGTCTTGCCGGGCACGCTGAAGATGCGGTTGAAGCTATCGGTCGCCACCGACACCATCAGCGTGTCGAGCCCGCGCCACTGCTGATAACGCTGGAGCAAGGCCGCATCGCCCAGGTCCAGGCCGGTGCGCTTGCCCTCGACCAGCACCTCGACCAGGGCGGCGACGTCGCGATAGCCCAGATTGACGCCCTGACCCGCAATCGGGTGGATGCCATGCGCCGAGTCGCCGACCAGCACCAGCCGCTCGCCCGTCATCGTCGCGGCACGATGGAAGCCCAGCGGATAGGCGGAACGGGGACCCGCATGGCTCAGCTTGCCCAGGAACCCGCCCATGCTCTTCTCCGCCTCGGCCAGGAAGGCACGGTCGGACAGTTTCAGCATCGCATCGCCGTCACGCCCCGACACCGACCAGACGATCGCCGAGCGATGCCCGATCTCGTCGTCTGGCAGGGGCAGCAGCGCGAAGGGGCCGCTGGGGTAGAAGATCTCGAACGCGATATTCTCGTGCGCGATTTGGTGATGGAAGGCGCTGATGATCGCCTTGTGGTCATAGGACCAGCGCGCGACCTTGATTCCCGCCGCGTCGCGAGTCGGCGACTGGCGGCCTTCGGCGGCGACCAGCAGCGGCGCGCGGACGGTGCTGCCATCGCTCAAGGTCGCGGTGACGCCCGCCGGGCCGCGTTCGACATGCGTCGCGCGGGTCAGCATCCGCAGATCGACCAGCTCGGCTTCATTGGCGGCCTCGTTGATCGCGCGGCGCAGCAGCTTGTTCTCGAACATCGTGCCCAGCGCACCGTCATCGGCGTCGGGAATGAAATCGAGCTTGCCCGGCTCCAGCCCGTCGCTGACCCGGATATGCCGGATCTCGCAGCCCTTGCCCGCCAGCTTCGCGCCGATGCCGATCGCGTCCAGCATCCGCCAGCTGGCCGAGGCGACCGCCGAGGCGCGGCCGTCGAAACCGGGGGCCAGCACGACCGCCGGATCGGCGGGATCGACGATGATCGAAGACAGGCCATGCGCGGCCAGACCGACACCCAGAGTCGCGCCGACCAAGCCGCCGCCGAGGATGATGACGTCGCTATCCATGTCCATGCTCCTAGACCGTCACGCGGTCGCAAACAATGCGGGTGTCGCCCCCCGCGCCTTGACGTAGGAACCGTCAGAGGCGATGAATTTTCCGGGATTTTTCCCGGATTTTTGCGACTTCCTGAAGGACAAGACCCATGGCCAGCCGCGCGCAGCCGGTTTTATGGCGCGAGACGGTGAAGGCGGGTGCGGTGCGCAGCGGTGCGCTGGTCGCCGCGCTCATCCTGTTTGCCGTAACGCTGATGCTGGTACTGGCGCTCGCCAGCTACCGGGCGAGCGATCCTGCGCTCAACACCGCCTCGGGCGCGGCCCCGGCCAACTGGATGGGGCATCCCGGCGCCTGGATCGCCGATATCGTGCTGACCCTGTTCGGCCCCGCCGTCGCGCTGATCCTGCCGGTCGGGCCGATCATCGCGACCCGGTTGTGGCGCGACCGTCCGGCGGGCCGCTGGGTGAAGATGCTGCGCCAGGCGGTGCTTGGCGTTGCGCTGATGGCCTGTGCCTTGTCCTTCGTGTCCGACTCGGCGGTGCTGGCGCTGCCCGCCGGATGGGGCGGCGTGATCGGGCTGTCGGTGGCGGGCCTCGTCCGCTGGGCGCTGGAATTTTCGGGCCAGGCGGCGGTCGTGACCTGGGGATCGGTGGCGATCGGCCTGGCCTTCGGGCTGGGCGGCGCGCTGATCTGGGGCCGCAGCCTGGAACTCGACATCGCCGAACGCGGCCTGGCGCGCCTGCGCCGCCGCCGGGCGGTGAGCGAGGATGGCGAGGCGCTGCCCTGGGACGATGAGGACGAGGCGCTTTACGACGAAGACGACGAGGATGAGGAACCGCTGACGCTGGCCCGCAAGGCGGTGCCGGTGCGCGAGGATCGCCCCGCCCCCGTCATCGCCGACCGTCAGGTCGCGCCCGCGCCCGCCAAGCCCAAGACGGCGGCCGATCGCGACGCGCCCTATCAGTTGCCCGGCCTGGACCTGCTGACGCCTGCACCGCCCTCGCCCGCCGGACAGATCGACAAGGCGGCGCTGGAGCGCAATGCCCGGCTGCTGGAGAATGTGCTCGACGATTTCCGCGTCCAGGGTTCGATCGTCGAGGTCCGCCCCGGCCCGGTCGTGACCATGTACGAGCTGGAGCCCGCGCCCGGCATCAAGGCCAACCGCGTCATCGCGCTGGCCGACGATATCGCGCGCAACATGTCGGCGATCTCGGCACGCGTCGCGGTGATTCCGGGGCGCAACGTCATCGGCATCGAACTGCCCAATCCCAAGCGGGAGATGGTGTCGCTGCACGAACTGGTCGCGTCGCAGAGCTTCGCCGACCAGGCCGCGCAGCTGCCGATCATCCTGGGCAAGAACATCGCGGGCGACTCGGTCGTCGCCGACCTCGCGCCGATGCCGCACCTGCTGGTCGCGGGTACGACGGGTTCGGGCAAGTCGGTCGGCCTGAACGGCATGATCCTGTCGCTGCTCTATCGCCTGACGCCCGAGCAGTGCCGGATGATCATGATCGACCCCAAGATGCTGGAGTTGTCGATGTATGACGACATCCCGCATCTGCTGTCGCCGGTCGTCACCGATCCGGCCAAGGCGGTCCGCGCGCTGAAATGGGCGGTCGAGACGATGGAGGACCGCTATCGGCAAATGTCCTCGGTCGGCGTGCGCAGTCTCGCCAGCTTCAACGACAAGGTGCGTGCGGCCAAGGCCAAGGGCCAGCCCTTGGGGCGCAAGGTCCAGACCGGCTATCATCCTGAGACCGGCCAGCCGGTCTATGAGGAAGAGAAGCTCGAATACGAACCGCTGCCGCAGATCGTCGTGATCGTCGACGAGCTGGCCGATTTGATGATGACGGCGGGCAAGGAAGTCGAATTCCTGATCCAGCGCCTCGCGCAAAAGGCGCGCGCGGCGGGCATCCACCTGATCATGGCGACGCAGCGGCCGTCGGTCGACGTCATCACCGGCGTCATCAAGGCGAATTTGCCGACCCGCATCAGCTTCCATGTGACGTCGAAGATCGACTCGCGCACCATCCTGGGCGAACAGGGCGCCGAACAGCTGCTGGGGCGCGGCGACATGCTCTACATGCCCGGCGGCAAGGGCATCGTCCGCGTCCACGGCCCCTTCGTATCGGACGACGAAGTGCACCGCGTCGCCGATCACTGGCGTGCGCAGGGCCAGCCCGATTACATCTCCTCGGTCACCGAGGAACCGGCCGAAAGCTTCGCGCTCGACGGCGCGCCCACGGGCGAGGACACGGCCGAGGACCAGCAGTACCGCGCGGCGATCCAGCTGGTGTGCGAGAGCCAGAAGGCCTCAACCTCCTGGCTCCAGCGTCAGTTGCGCATCGGCTATAACTCGGCGGCGCGGCTGATCGAGCGGATGGAGACGGACGGCATCGTCAGCCGCCCCGACCATGTCGGACGGCGCGAGGTGCTGCGCGATACCGAGGGGCATCCGGTCTAAGGGAAGTCCGGGGCGTGGCCTTCGACTTCGCTCAGGCTGAACGGAGGTTGGGAGGAGCCGCCGTCCCCCCACGCCCGTTCACACTGAGCGAAGTCGAAGTGCACGGTCCGCGCTTAGCCACGAGGGCCATTCCCATAGCCTTTGATGATGCTCAGGTCGCAGGCTTCAATGTCGCCGAATCGATATGCCACCGCAGCTGGGCCGCACTGGCCCCCGGCACGTCGTTGACCCGCCGCACCACATATTGCCCGACGAAGCGCTGCTGCCGCCCATCGTCGAGCTGTGCATTCACCGTCACCGGCACCGTCGCATAGATCGACCCCGCCGCGCCCTCGCTGGGGGCCGGCTTGCCGATCGTCACGCTGGTCGCGCGGGTATTGGCAAAGCCCTTCTGAAAATCGGCGAAACGCTGGCCGGGGCGGCCGTCCGGGCCCCATTGCGTCCAAGCGGTACTGTAATCGTGCGCATTGATCGCCGAATAATAACGGCGGACGACATCGGCCGCCGCCGCATCGCTTTTGGGATCGACCGCGCAGCCGGGCGTTTTGCCTGCGTCATCGCCCATCAGCGCACAGGACCGGGCGATCTCGTCCTCGATGATCGCGCAGCTGTTGACCGCATTGCAGGGCGGATGGGTGGCGGGTGAGACCGAGGTGCAGATCTTCACCAGCCGCTGCGCCGCCGCCTGCCCACGCTCGGCCGAGCAGGACAGGACCGCATCCGGGGCGCGGGTGGCGCCGGTCTTGATCGGCGCGGGCAGGGTGGCGCGGGTCGGCTCGACTGCCGGTGTCGCCTCAGCGTCCGGCGAGGGGACGGCCGTCACCATGTTGCGCTCCGGCTCGCCGCCTCCGCCACAAGCGGCCAGCGGCAGGACCAGCGCACCCGCCAGCCAGCGGGTCATGCGGAATGCGGGACGAATCACGGCAGAGCCTCCGACAGCATCGATCCCGGTCAACGCGCTCCGCCCGCGCCCGGCTCCTCGCTTCACCGCAAGCGGATTTAGCGGGATAGCGCGATCAGTTGCGCCACGCTTTGCGTCTGGGTCTTGTGGAACACCGCCGCCCGGTGATCCTCGATCGTCTTGGGCGACAGGCCGAGCAGCCCGGCCATCGCCTTGTTGCCATGGCCCTGCACCATCAGGTCGAACACCTGCCGTTCGCGCGGCGACAGCTCGCCCAGCCGCCGGGCGGTCGCGCGACTCGCGGTCGACCAGGCGATGCCGTCGCGCAACGACGCACACAGCCGCGCCTCGTCGATCGGCTTGTCCAGATAATCGACGCCGCCATGCCGCCGGACCGAATCGACCGCATGGGCCGTGTTCGGCCAGGCGGTCATGAACAGGATGGCGACATGGGCATCGAGCGCGCGCAGCCGCTCGGCAAAGTCGAAGCCGTGCCACTCGCCCATCATCACATCGGTGACGACGGCATGGGCGGCTTGGCCGGGATAGGCGGCGAGCAACGCGGCGGGATCGTCAAAGGCCTTGGCGACAAAACCCTGCCGGGTCAGCATCCGCGCGACCGCCGCCCCCAGATCGGCATCATCGTCCAGCACATGCACGGTGGCGGGGGCCAGGGGATCGGGCGAACGAAGGGGCATCAGCGGATCTCGATCAGGGGAAGCGACAGGGCGGCATGGACCATGCCGTCCGGCCCATGCATCCGGGTCAGGGTGCCGCCATGCGCCTCGACGATGGCGCGGGCGACATGGGTGCCGATCCCCATGCCGTCGCGCGCCACCGGCCGGGCGGATGCGTGATTGACGACATGGATCACGGCCTGGGTTTCGTCGGCGGTGACGTCCAGCGTTACGGGGTCGGGGGCGGCATCGCCCTGCGCGGCCTGCACCGCATTGCGGACGAGGTTCATCACCGCCTGCGCCAGCTCGACCTCCTGCGCCATCACCTGCAAAGTCGGATCGACCGGGCTGATGATAAGGGCGACGCCTGCCTCGCGCGCCTCGGCCTGGGCCAGTGTCGCCACCATGTCGACCAGCGCGGTCAGCGCCAGCGGCTGCGGCGCGCCCTCGGCATGGCCGCCGAACCGGCGCAGGCGTCGGATCAGCGTCGCCAGATGCTCCGCCTTGCGATCGATCAGCGCCGCACCGTCCGCGATCTCGTCCCCCCGCCCGGCGGTCAGCTGGTGCAGGTGGCGCGCCTCGATCGCGAGCGTGGACAGCGGCTGGCTGACCTCATGGATCACCGCCACCGACATGGCGCGCAGCGTCTTCAACCGCTCGGCCTGAAAGAGCAGCCGGTCGCGCCGTTCCAGCATGGCGCGTGCGGTGGCCTGGGCATCGGCGAAGCTGCCCGCCAGATAGCCGGTGACGACGATGGTCGCGAGCGCCAGGTGCCGCTGCAACCGCTCGGGCGTGTCCATCGCGCCCGCCGTGTCGGGCAGGACGCGCAGCACCACGACGAGCAGCGCCCCCCAGGCGGCGGCACGGCCGAAGCGCAACCCGATCCACGCCACCGCGACCAGCACCGGCGCGGGCTGCATCCCCAACCCCGCCTGGTCGAGCAGCCGGGCAAGGCCGATGCCCAGCCCTAATACCCCCGCCGTCTCCACAGCCGCGAGCAACGAAGGCAGCGGCCAGCGCCAGCGGGCCCGGCCCGACACCGCATCGGCGATCCACAGGAGCGGCGGCGCAATGAACAGCGTGCCAAGCAGATCGCCGACCGCAAAGGCGGCGAGCGACACGATCACCTCGCGCGGGCTGGATACGCCGGTCAGCTCCGGGCTGGTCAGCGCCTGGGGCACCGCGCTCAACGCCGCCGCCAGCGGGGCAAGCACCAGCGCCAACCCCAGCGGCATCGGCGCGGTCAGCAAGGCCGCCCCCCGCCGCTCCGCCAGCCAGCCGATGGCCGCGACCGTCGCGCCGTAAGCCAGCACCGGGCGCGCAATGCCCCAGATCGCGACCGTCCAGGGCATGCCCTCCAGCACCGCCGGGGTCAGGGTGACGTCGACCGCGATCTCGACCAGCGCGATCGACGGGGTCAGCCGTGGCCCCAGCCGCCAGAGCAAGGCGAGCCGCAGCCCGGCGGCCGGAAACCAGAGCGAATAGAAGCCGCTGCCGCCCCAATAGGCCGCCAGCCGGTGCAGGACGGCGAACCCCACCGCATAGAAGGCGAGCGCCAGCCAGTCCTGCCGCCGGGGCCAGAACATCCGCAGGCCGAGCGTGTCGAGAGGCTCAGGGGCAGCGGGCCGGGAAGCAAAGGAGGGACTGAACGGCGCCGTCATCGCAATCTGTCTGTACCGGGCGCCTGGCGATCGGCATCCGGGAATTTCCCGGATAGACAGTGTTTTAGATGGTCGGCGCGGCTGGTGCCGTCTGTGGAGAAGCCTGTGGATTATCCTGTGGGTTCGTCTGGGCCGTGGTGGTGTCGGCCGTGTCGGCGGGCGGGGTGCCCGGCACCGGGGTCGTCACGATCGGTGCCGGGGGCGGCGCGGGCGGGGTGACGAGTGCGGCATTCTCGATCAGGTCGAGCGCCTGGCGCGCGCGGACATAGCGCAAGGCGGCCTGTTGCCAGCCTTGGGCGGCGGCGGCACCGGGCAGGCGCGCGACCTCGGCCCGGGCGGCATCGACCTGTCCGCCATCGAGCAGGCGGCGCGCCCGCGCCAGCCGGTCGGTCGGGTTGGTCGAGGGGGCATTGGCCTCTCGAATGACGATCAGGCGCGCCAGTTCCTGACGAAGCCCTTCCCACCAGCCATTGCCGCCGCTGACGACCAGATCGGGGGCCAGCGTATCGAGCCCCTGGCGCAGCGTTTCCAGCGTCACCGGCTGGCGCGCGGTGACGATCAGGACGGAGACGGCGTGCGGCTCGCTGGTGCCGAAGCGGGTGCGAAGCTGCTCCTCCAGATAACCGAGCGGCTGGCCGCGATCGACCGCACGGCGCGCGGCGGCGGCGACCAGGATCGACTCGGCGCGGCCCGCCTGCGCACCCGCCGCCGTGGCGTCGGTGGACAGCGTGGCGGCGCGCGTCTCCAGCGCGGCGAGCTGCGCGGCCAGTTGCGCCTCGCGCGTGGCCAGCGCCATGGGATCGGTACGCGGCGTTTCCTTGACGGTGCCGCCGGTGCCGCCGGGCTTGGCGGTGACGGCCTGCGTCGCGGTGCCATTGGCGTTGAACCAGGACAGGTTGCGCATGGCATAGGCCATCAGCAGGATACCGGCGACAAAGGCGATCAGGACCAGCGCGACGATCGCGCCCTTTCGGGGGCCGCGCGTCGGCGGTCGGTCGGAAGGCGCGAAATTGTTCATGCCCCGCTTATCCCCGTGGCGGCGGCTCGGGTCAACGCCTGCGCGGCCGCCACCATGGCATCGTCGCGCGGGGCCGTGGCGATGACGACCGTCTGCCATCCCAGGCCCGCCGCCGCCGCCGCCTTCGCGCTGATCGCGACCAGTGAGACGGCGGCGCGGGACAGGCCCGCCTGCCCGACCAGCTCGGCCAGCCGCGCGGCGGCGCGGGCGGAGTGAAGCAGGACGATCTGCCCCGCCAGGGCGTGGATCGCGGACACCTCCACCGCCACGGGATCGGCGGCATAGACGATGCAGGTCATCGCCCCCGTCTCGACCCGATCACGGCCCGCCAGATGAAGCAGCCGTGCATATCCTTGCATCTGCGCTTGGGCGACGACCGACGCGGCATCCTGCGTACCGGTCAGCACCACCGACAGCCCGGCCTCGCGCGCGGCGGCGGCGGTGGCGGGGCCGACCGCGATCACCGGCTTGTGGCGCAATGAATCGAGCGCCGGACCCGCCAGCCGGACGCCCTGGGCACTGGTGAAGAGCAGCGCATCGAGCGTCTCGGCCGCCGGTGCCGTCCACGCGACCGCACGCGCCGCGAACAGCGGCAGCGACATGGCGTCCAGACCCGCCGCGTGCAGGGCGGCGATCGTCGCGCCATGGCCGGGTTCGGGCCGGACGACGACGACCGCCATGGGCTCAGCCCCCGGCGAACAGGCGGCGCACTTCGGGGGCCGCGCGTTCGAGCAGATCGACCGCCAGCCGCGCGCCCAGTTCCTCGTCGAGCGCCCCCTCGACCCAGCCGCTGACCCGCGACGATCCGTCCTCGGCCAGCAATTCGGCGCGCAGGGTCAGCATCTCGCCCGCCAGCGAAGCGAGCGCCGCGACCGGGCTGTGGCAATCGGCCTGCAAGGCGGCGAGCAGCGCGCGCTCGGCCATCACGCAGGCATGGGTCTCGGCATGGTCGATCGAGGCGATCAGCATGGTCGCGGCGGCATCGTCGGCGCGCGTCTCGATCCCGACCGCCCCTTGCGCAGGCGCAGGCAGCATCTGGTCGGTGGGCACAGGCTGGCCGACCGCGCGCCCCAGCCGGTCGAGCCCGGCGGCGGCGAGCAGCGTCGCGTCGACATCGCCGTTCGCCACGGCGGCCAGGCGCGTGTCGACATTGCCGCGCAGCAGGGTGATGGTCAGGTCGGGCCGGTGCGACAGCATCTGGGCGCGGCGGCGCGGGCTGCTGGTGCCGATCACTGCGCCGGGCCGCAGCTCGGCAATGGTCTCCGCGCCGATCAGCCGGTCGCGGACATCGGCGCGCGGCAGCATCGCGGCGATATGCAGCCAGTCGGGCCGGATCGTCTCGACATCCTTCATCGAATGGACCGAAGCATCGATCTCGCGGTCGTACAGCGCGCGGTCCAGTTCCTTGGTCCACAGCGCCTTGCCGCCGATCTCGGCCAGCGCGCGATCCTGCACCCGGTCGCCGGTGGTCTTGATCGGCACGATCTGAACCGCGTCCTCGCTCCACCCCTGCGCGTTTGCCAGCGCCGCGCGCACCATATGCGCCTGGGTGAGGGCCAGCGGCGAACCGCGCGTACCGAGCCGGAAACGAACCATGCGTCCGCCTTTGCCGCATCAAGCCCCCCTTCGACAAGTTGGCAACGGACGAGTATGGGGAAGTCATGCTAATCCTGGGACTGGAATCCTCGTGCGACGAGACCGCCGCCGCGCTTGTCACCGATGACGGCCGCGTGCTGGCGCATCGCCTGCTGGGGCAGGAGGCGGCGCACGCTCCGTTCGGCGGCGTCGTCCCCGAAATCGCCGCGCGCGCCCATGTCGAGGCGATGGAGCCGCTGGTCGCTGCCGCCTTTGCCGATGCGGGGGTGACGCTGGCCGATGTCGATGCGATCGCGGCGACGGCGGGGCCGGGGCTGATCGGTGGGGTGATGGTCGGCCTCGTGACCGGCAAGGCGCTGGCGCACGCGGCGGGCAAGCCGTTGATCGCGGTCAACCATCTGGAGGGCCATGCCCTGTCGCCGCGCCTGTCGGATCGCGAACTGGCCTATCCGTACCTGCTGCTGCTCGTCTCGGGCGGGCATTGCCAGTTGCTGCTGGTCGAGGGGGTCGGGCGCTATCGCCGGATGGCGACCACCATCGACGATGCGGCGGGCGAGGCGTTCGACAAGACCGCCAAGCTGCTGGGCCTGGGCTATCCCGGCGGCCCGCGCGTCGAGGCGGCGGCGCGCGAGGGGACCCCCCATGCCGTGCCGCTGCCCCGACCGCTCAAGGGTTCGGCCGAGCCGCATTTCTCCTTTGCTGGGCTGAAGAGCGCGGTGGCGCGTGCGATCGGGCATCATTCGCCCGAGGACATCGCCGCCTCGTTCCAGCAGGCGGTGGTCGACTGTCTGCTCGACCGCACCCGCCGCGCACTCGCGAATGTGCCCCCGGTCACCGCTCTGGTGGTCGCGGGCGGGGTCGCGGCGAACGGCGTGATCCGGGGGGCGCTGGAGGGGCTGGCGGCCGAGTATGGCCTGCGCTTCGTCGCGCCGCCGCTCTGGCTGTGCACCGACAATGCCGCGATGATCGCCTGGGCGGGCGTGGAGCGGTTCCGCGAAGGGCTGACCGATCCGCTCGACACGCCCGCACGGGCGCGCTGGCCGCTCGATCCGGCGGCGGAAGCGGTGCGCGGCGCGGGGGTGAAGGCATGAAGATCGGGGTGATCGGCGCGGGCGCCTGGGGCACCGCGCTGGCACAGGTCGCGGCGCATGGGCGTAGGCCGGTGCGGCTTTGGGCGCGCGATCCGGCGGTGGCCGAGGCGATCAACACGACGCACGCCAACCCGCTCTATCTGCCGAACATCGCATTGTCGCCGAGCATCGAGGCGGTCAGCGATCCGGCAGCGATGGCCGAGATGGATGCGCTGCTGGTCGTCACGCCCGCGCAGGCGGTGGCCGCAGTGCTGGCGACGATGCCGGTGGGCCCCAAGCCGCTGGTCCTGTGCTCCAAGGGGATCGAGGCGGGGACCCGGCGGCTGGTCGGCGAGGTCGCGCGGGCGATCCACCCCGACGCGCCGATCGCGGTGCTGTCCGGCCCGACCTTCGCGCATGAGGTGGCGGCGGGGCTGCCGACGGCGGTGACGCTGGCGTGCGAGAACCCCGAGCTGCGCAAGGCCCTGTCCGCGCGCCTCGCGGCGCCGCATTTCCGGCCCTATGCCACCGACGACGTGACGGGCGCGGAGATCGGCGGCGCGATCAAGAATGTGCTCGCCATCGGTTGCGGCGTGGTAGAGGGCGCGGGGCTGGGCCAGAATGCCCGCGCCGCGCTGATCGCACGCGGCTTTGCCGAGATGACGCGGTTCGGTCTGGCGCGCGGCGGGCGGGCGGAGACGCTGGCGGGCCTGTCGGGGCTAGGCGATCTGGTGCTGACCTGTTCGTCGACCGCCTCGCGCAATTTCTCGCTGGGCGTCGGGCTGGGGCAGGGGCGGTCGGCCGCCGAGCTGCTCGCCGACCGGCGGACCGTGGCGGAAGGGGCGTTCACCGCGCCCGTGCTGCGACAGGCGGCGGCGGAGGCCGGTGTGGACATGCCGGTGTGCGAGGCGGTGTGCCGGTTGCTGGAGGGCGCGGCCGTGGGTGAGGTGATCGGGGCGCTGCTGGCGCGGCCGCTGAAAGCGGAAGGCCAATAAACCCATCCCTCCGTTCAGCCTGAGCGAAGTCGAAGGCCACGCTGGAACGCTCGCCAAGAGGGATGCTTGGTTGCCCGATTCCTCTGGCCTTCGACTTCGCTCAGGCCGAACGGAGGTTGGGCGGGCTGGCTTACCGCAACACCTGCCGCGCCAGCGCCCCGCAGGCCGCATTCTGCGCCTTCGGCCCGGTATCGCCGGTGATCGCACGGCCGATCGACTTGAAGATATTGCCGACCGACTTCACCTCCTTCGGGATCACCAGATCGGGCTTTTGCAGCGTGCCCGTTACCGTGGCCGCCCCCGCCAGCCTCAGCGTCGCCCCCTGTTTCGGCGCGCCGGTCAGCCGCAGCGCCAGTCGTTCGTCGGGGAAATGGACCGTCCCCGTCCCGTCCAACCGACTGCGCGAGGTATCGACGATCAGCGGATCGGCGCGGCCCGTGCCGTTCGTCATGTCCACCCCCAGCACCAGACAGCGCAGGCTCGCCTTGCCGCTGTCGCCCATGAACGCCGCGCCCGCGTCGAAGCCCAGCGCCGTCGCATAGCGATCGGGCAAGGTCCCGTTGGCGACGACCAACCCGATGCGGCCATTCGCGCGCCCGATCGCCGCGCGCACCGTCTCGCCCACGCCCACCAGCTTGGCGCGCGCGCCGACATGGCCGGTGATCCGTGTCTCGCCCGACAGTGACAACACGCTCGCCCCGCGCAGCCGCAGGTCGACCGACAGCTTCGGCACCTTCGCGCCGTTCCGCTGGTCGATCACCGCCTGACCCGTCACCACGCCTTCGCGCAAGGACATGCGGATGTCGCCGATGGTCAGCAACTGATGGTCCATCGTCATCCGTCCGGCGAGCCCGGTGATCGGTGAGGGCCCTTGCGCGCTGACCACCCGGCCGACCTTGAAGCGGATGGTCCCGTCGGTCGTGTCTATCTTGCCGATATCGATCCGCGTATTGGGCACCAGTCGCGGTCCGATCCGGCGTTCGAGCGCGGCGGCCTCGGCACGACCTTGCGCCGACGACAGATCGTCGAAATCGAGCTGCCCCGCCGTCACCTCGCCGTCCAGACGCGTGCGGCCTTCCTTCTTGTCGACGGTCAGCCGCCCGGTCAGGTCGGAACGGCCGATCCGCCCCTTCAGATCGGTGATGGTCCAGCGCGGGCGTTCGTGGCGGACATGCGCGGTCAGCTGGACCGGCCGGGTCTGGAACAGCCCCGCCTCGATCACCGCATCGATCCGCTTCAGGTCGTCGGCCTTCGCCGTCAGGTCCAGCGTCATCGCATCGGTGTCGAGTGGCCGATCCATCGTGCCGACCGCCTTCATCACCAGCTGCTCGCCGGTGATGTCGGCGGTGAAGGGCCAGCGGCCGGGCTTCACCGCCGCACCGGCAAAGGCGATGCGGACGGGCGCACCGCGCACCCTGCCCTCACCCTCGGCCCGCACGCCGCGATCCGGGTCGGCGGCAACGTTCAGCACCGCCTGCCGATCCTCCTTGGCGTCGCGATAGCTGACCACGCCATCGGTGACGGTCAGCCCCTGCAGATCGGTCGCGCTGCCGCCTTCCTCGGGTTCGCCGGGGCGGGACCAGTTGGTGCGGCCCTGCTTGTCGCGGACCAGCGCCAGGCGAAGCCCGGACACGCGAATATCCTCCGGGACGAAAGCACCGCGCAGCAACGGCCAGACCGAAAAGCGGATCTCCGCCCGCTTTACCGCCGCGAAATCACCCTGACCGGCCCAACCGGCCTGCGGAATCTTCAGGTCTTCGACCGCGATGGTCGGATGAAAGCCGATGCCGTCGACCCGGTGGACCGACCCGATCGTCACCGGCCGCCCGAACCGCTCGGTCGCCGCGCGGCACACCGCGTCGCGCAGGAGCCCCCAGGGAAACACCGCCAGGATCAGCAGGAAAAGCAGGGGCAACCCGATCAGCAGCGCCACCACGCCCCGCGTCCAGCGCGGCCATCCCCTATCCTGTATCATGATGATGGGACGCGCGACCGGGGGCTTCGTTCCGCCTGCGTCAGGATCGCCACGCACGATTATTGCCCCGACGCGCGTCCTACCCTAGATATGGCGAAATCCGTATCCGGGAGCCCTCACGTTGGTCCTCATCCTTCAGATCCTTCAGATTCTGCTCAATGTCGTCTGGTGGATCATCATCGTGCAGGCGATCCTGTCCTGGCTGATCGCGTTCAACGTCATCAACACCTCGAATGATTTCATCCGGTCGGTCTGGTACGCGCTGCAGAAGATGACCGATCCGCTCTATCGCCCGATCCGGCGTATCCTGCCCGATTTCGGCGCGCTCGACCTGTCGCCGATGGTCGTGCTGCTGGCGGTCATCATCCTGGGCAAGATCCTGGACACCGCGATCGCCAATGCGATGTACGGGGGGGCGGTCGTCGTCGGCTGATGCCCGCCTGGACGGCCAGCGATGACGGTATCCGGATCGCGGTTCGGGTCACGCCGCGTGGCGGTCGCGATGCGCGGAGTGCGGGCACGGAGGAGCATTTCGCCGCGCGCCTGTCGGCACCGCCGGTCGACGGCGCGGCCAATGCGGCGCTGATCCCGCTGGTCGCCAAGCATTTCGGGGTGCCCAAGCGCGCGGTCAGCATCGTCGCGGGTGATACCGCACGATTGAAGCGTCTGCATGTCGCCGGAGACCCGCACATACTGGCGCGTATCGCCCAGGCGCTTTATGGCGATCGGCCATGACTAGCGCCACGATCATCGACGGCAAGGCGTTCGCCGCCGGCCTCCGCACCCGCATCGCCACCCAGGTAGCCACGTTCCGCGAACAGGCAGGCCGCGCGCCCGGCCTGGCGGTCGTGCTGGTCGGCGAGGACCCCGCCTCCAGCGTCTATGTCCGTTCCAAGGGCAAGGCGACGCGCGAGGCAGGCATGGAGAGCATCGAGCATCGCCTGCCCGCCGACACCGACCAGGCGACGCTGCTGGCGCTCGTCGAGCAGCTCAATCAAGACCCGACCGTGGACGGCATCCTCGTCCAGCTGCCGCTGCCGGGCCAGATCGACGCGCAGGCGGTGATCCAGGCGATCGATCCCGACAAGGACGTCGACGGCTTCCACCCGGTCAACGCCGGACGGCTGGCGACGGGCAGCGAGGGCTTCGTCCCCTGCACCCCGCTCGGCTGCCTGATGCTGCTCAAGAGCATCCACCCCAGCCTGTCGGGCATGGACGCGGTGGTCGTCGGCCGCTCCAACATCGTCGGCAAGCCGATGGCGCAGTTGCTGCTCGGTGAAAGCTGCACGGTGACGGTCGCGCACAGCCGCACCCGCAACCTGGCCGAGGTGGTCGGTCGCGCCGATATCGTCGTGGCGGCGGTGGGTGTTCCCGGCCTGGTCAAGGGCGAGTGGATCAAGCCCGGCGCCAGCGTCATCGATGTCGGCATCAACCGCACCGAGACGGGTCTGGTCGGCGATGTCGAATATGACACGGCGGCACAGCGGGCGGGCGCGATCACCCCGGTGCCGGGCGGCGTCGGGCCGATGACGATCGCGGTCCTGCTGCGCAACACCCTGGTCTCGGCGGGACGCCGCGAGGGCGTCGCGATCGACCAGACGGCGCTGTAAGGCCGTGCTCGAACTCTATATCTCCTCGCTGATCACCTTCTTCGTGGTGATCGATCCGCCGGGTTGCGCCCCCATTTATGCGGGCCTCTCGGCGGGGGCGACGCCGCAGCATCGCCGGGCGATGGCGATCCGCGCGGTCATGGTCGCCTCGGTCATCCTGTTCGTCTTCGCCCTGTTCGGCGAAGCGCTGCTGCATGGCCTGGGCATCGAGATGGCGGCGTTCCGCATCGCGGGCGGCATCATGCTGTTCCTGATCGCACTGGAGATGGTGTTCGAGAAGCGCACCCAGCGGCGCGAGGACCGCGCGGCCAAGGTCGCCGACGATCCGCACGAGGCGGAGGATGTGTCGATCTTCCCCATGGCGATGCCGATGATCGCCGGGCCGGGCTCGATCGCGACCGTCATGCTGTTGATGAGCCGCAATTCGGGGCTTCAGGCGTCGATCGTGGTGCTGGGCGCGATGGTGTCGATCCTGCTGCTGACGCTCGTTGCGCTGCTGGCGGCGGGGCCGTTGATGCGGCTGCTCGGCGCCAAGATCGAGGCGGTGATCACCCGCGTGCTGGGCGTGCTGCTCGCCGCGCTGGCGGTGCAGTTCGTGATCGACGGGGTGACCGCCAGCCTGAAGTGATCCCGCTCCCCATGCCGGGAGGATCGGGACCTTCCCTTTCCCACCCTCCCGCGCGACAATCGCGGGCATGATCGGTCGTCATCTTCGCATCACCGGGCGCGTACAAGGCGTCGGATATCGTTACTGGCTGCTCGGACGCGCGACGGCCTCGGGGCTGACCGGCTGGGTTCGCAACCGTACCGACGGCACGGTCGAGGCGGTGGCGCAGGGGCCGGAGGACGCGGTGGCACGGATCGTGGCCGAGGCGGAATCGGGACCGCCCGCTGCGCGAGTCGATCGGGTCGAGACGATCGAGCAGGCCATCGACCCTCTGCTAACCCGATTCGAGCAGCGGCCGACATGCTGATCGCCCTACTCCTTGCCCAGGCCGCCGATCCGGCCATCACGCGGCGGGTCGAGTCGGCCCTGGCCCGCGCACCGATCGTCGACGGGCATAACGATTTGCCCTGGGAGTTGCGGGACTCCGACCTTTTGCCCGAGTCTCCTTCGCTCGCGACCGGCACCGCCGCCCTGCCCCATCCGCTTCAGACCGACCTGCCCCGCCTCGAACGCGGCGGGGTCGGCGGGCAATTCTGGTCGGTTTGGATTCCCGCCGATGTCACCGGCCCGCGCGCGGTCGAGATGACGCTGGAGCAGATCGACCGTGTCCACCGCCTGGTCGCCGCCCATCCGACCCGGCTCGCAATGGCGCGCACCGCCGCAGATATCCGCCGGGTCGCGCGCGCGGGCCGGGTCGCCTCGCTGATCGGGGTCGAGGGCGGGCATCAGATCGACGGGCGCTTGTCGGTGTTGCGCCAGTACAAGGCGCTGGGCGTCGCCTATCTGACGCTGACCCATGGCCGCAGCCTGGCCTGGGCCGATTCCTCGACTGATGCTCCACTCGCCAACGGGCTCAGCCCCTTTGGCCGTGCGGTGGTGGCCGAGATGAACCAGATCGGCATGATCGTCGACGTCGCGCACGTCTCCGACGCGACGATGGCGGCGGTGCTGGATACCAGCCGGGCGCCCGTCATCGCCTCGCACTCCGATGCCCGCGCCTTGGCCGATGCGCCGCGCAACATCCCCGACGCGCTGCTCCGCCGGATCGGCGCGGGCGGCGGGGTGGTGATGGTCAATTGCTATCCCGCCTTCCTGTCGAGCGAATGGCGGGCCTGGGATGCCGGCCGCACCGCCTATGCCAGGTCGGTCGGCGTGGTCGCCAACATCTATGGCCCGCGCACGCCTGCGCCGTTGATTGCCTGGGACGCCAGCCACCCCGCCCCGCGCGTGACGGCGGCGATGGTCGCCGATCATATCGAGCATATCGCAGCCGTGGCGGGACGCGGGGCGGTGGGCTTTGGCGGCGATTATGACGGGATCAACGGCACCGGGCCAGAGGGGATGACCGGCGTTGACGGCTATCCGCTGGTGCTGGCCGAACTGGTCCGGCGCGGCTGGAGCGATGCGGACCTGATGGCCCTGACCAGCGGCAATATCCTGCGCGTGATGGAGCGGGTCGAGGCGGTGGCGCAAAGCCTCAGTGCGACAGCACCGGGCGATTCGATCGATCCGCTGGCGCGCTAGTCCCACCGAAGCGCATCGCGATCAACCAGATCACGAACCCGCCCAGCGCCAGCCCGCACCCGACATAGCCGGTCGAGGTCCATCCCAACCCGTTGGCGATGGCCAACCCGCCCGCCCAGGGGCCGATGGCATTGGCCGTGTTGAACGCCGAATGGTTGAGCGCGGCCGCGAGCCCCTGTCCTTCGCCCGCCACGTCCATCAGCCGCGTCTGGAGCACGGTGCCCAGTGCCCCGCCCAGCCCGATCGCAAAGACGATGGGCAGGATCGTCCACAGGCTGCCCGCCGCCAGCGGATAAAGCGCCAGCATCGCTGCCGACCAAAGCAGCAAGCCCCCGGCGGTCGGCATCAGAGCGCGGTCGGCGAAGCGCGGGACCACGATATTGCCGATCGTCATGCCCAGCCCGAACACCGCCAGCACCAGCGGGATCATGGCGGTCGACGCGCCCGTCACTTCGGTCAATGTCGCCGCCAGATAGGTATAGACCGCAAACATGCCGCCAAAGCCGATCGCCCCGATGGCGAGCGTCAGCCAGACCTGCCCCTTGCTCAGCGCATCGAGTTCGCGACGGATGCTGGCGCCCTCGTCAGGGCGGTCATGCGGCGCGGCGATGGCGACCAGCGTCGCGGTCAGCAGCGCCAGCGCCGCGACGACGCCGAACACCCAGCGCCAGTTGAGCCACTGGCCCAGCATCTGCGCCAGCGGCACGCCGATCACCGTCGCGACCGTCAGGCCCAGCATGATCCGCCCGACGGCCACCGTCCGCCGCGACTCAGGCACGAGCGAGGCCGCGACCAGCGCCGCGATCCCAAAATAGGCCCCGTGCGGCAGCCCGCTGAGGAATCGGAAGAACAGCATCCAGTGATAATCGGGCGCCATCGCCGACAGGCCGTTGCCCGCCGCGAACATCAGCATCAACGCGATCAGCAGCGTGCGCCGCGCCAGCTTGGCCGACAGCACCGCCAGGAGCGGTGCCCCCACCACCACGCCCAGCGCATAGGCGCTGATGACATGCCCCGCCGTCGGCGCATCGATGCCGAGGCCGCGCGCCAGATCGGGCTCCAGGCTCATCGCCGCGAATTCGGTCGTGCCGATCGCAAAGCCGCCCACCGCCAGCGCGGTATGGACGATGCCGGGGGGAAATGTCCGGGCCATGGAAAATCCTTTCGCCACCCATATGTTGCACCGCAGCAGAAGGTGCAACCACCCGCCGGTCCGACATACTGATTTTGCAGGATAAAAGACGAAACACACGGCTTTCCCGCGGGGGCACTCAGGCCAAAATGACCAATCACACCGCTATTGATCGGCTCATTTCGGACAGGCACAATAAGATTCGGCAACGGGGGGAGCCGAGTGGGGGAAGTCTCGACGATCATCGAAATCGTCGCGCGGGAACTGTTGTTGTTCGCGGCCGTCGGATTGTTGGTCGGTGGCCTGGATGATCTTCTGGTCGATCTGATCTATATCGTACGACGATTGATAAAAGGCCCCGCCACGCCGATCCGCAGCTATGCGCTGCCCCAACCCGAACAGCCGGGACGCATGATCGTCTTCACCCCGGCCTGGGACGAAGCCGCGGTGATCGGCGCGATGCTGTCCACCGCGCTCGCGCGTTTCCGGCATCCCGATTATCGTATCTATGTCGGGCTTTACCCCAATGACCCGGCCACCATCGCGGCGGCGGCCGATATGGCCGAACGCGATGACCGGGTCCGTCTGGTCATCGGCGCGCGCGATGGCCCGACGACCAAGGCCGATTGCCTCAACACGCTTTGGCACGCGCTCCAGCACGACATCGCGGTGGAAGGGTTTCGGGCAAAGGCGATCGTCCTGCACGATGCCGAGGATGTCGTGCATCCGGACGAGCTGGCGGTCTTCGACTCGCTGATCGAGGAGCGGGCGGTGGTGCAGTTGCCGGTCCTGCCGCTGGTCGTACCGGGATCGCGCCTGGTGTCCGGCCACTATGCCGACGAGTTCGCCGAAAGCCACATCAAGCAGCTGGTCGTCCGCACCTGGATCGGGGCGGGCATGCCGCTGGCCGGCACCGGCTGCGCGCTGTCGCCAGCCATGCTGGGCCGGATCGCCGCGTCGCGCGGGGGTGATCCGTTCGATGCGACCAGCCTGACCGAGGATTACGAGCTGGGCCTGCGCATCGCCGAACTGGGCGGCGAGGGACTGTTCGCGCGGGTCGCGGACGGGACGCGAGGCGGCGTGGTGGCGGTCCGCGCCTATTTCCCGGCGACCCTGGTGGCCGCCGTCCGGCAAAAGGCCCGGTGGATGACCGGTATCGCGCTGATCGGCTGGGATCGCACCGGTTGGGGGCGGGCATTGGCGATGGGGGATCATTGGTGGCGCTTACGCGATCGGCGGGGGCCGATCGCGATGCTGGTGCAGGCGGCGGCTTATCTGGGCATGACCGCCGATGCGCTGGCCGTGTCGATCCACTGGATCGTCGGCACGCCCCTGCCGCCGGTCGATCCGGGCCTGCGTTTCCTGTTCGGGGTCAACGCCCTGCTGCTGGCATGGCGGCTGGCCGTGCGCATGACGTTCACCGGCCGCGCCTATGGCTGGCGAGAGGCCTTATGGTCGTTGCCGCGATTCATCATCGGCAATTTCGTGGCGCTGGCGGCCATCCCCCGCGCCCTGATCCGTTATATCCATGTGCTGCGCGGCGGCGTGCCCGCCTGGGACAAGACAAGCCACCACTTCCCCGACCTGTCGCCACAGTCATGAGCGGACGCCCCTTGCGATTCCTGGGAGGCGTCATCGGGCTGTGGACGCTGGGCCGCATCGCCTTTCTCCTGCCCTCCGACCCGGCCGTCGTGATAGCAGTGAGGCCCGTCAAGCGTACCGAACCGCGCGCTGCCCTGACCCTGCTTCGTGGTCCCGTCCCGCATCAGCCCGAGATACGGCTCGCACGATTCGGGATTACGCGTGCACCACGACCGACACCCTTGATTCAAGGTCCCGCTCGACCTTCCCCGATCCCGGCCGCGCAAGCGCCGATCCAGGACAGGCCGGTCATCGCATTGGCACCGTCGGTCATACCGCTTTCGCCGCGTGTCGCTTTGCCCACACCACCCGCCCCGCCGCGACGGTGGAGCGCCAGCCTGTGGGCCGTCATTCGCGAAGGCGGCCAGACGCTGCTGCCCGGTGGCCAACTGGGCGGGACGCAAGGCGGCATCCGCTTGTTACGGCGGCTCGATTCGCGGGGCGACGTGGCCGCCAGCCTGCGCCTGTCCGCGCCCGCGGAGGGAATCGGACGCGAGATGGCGGTCGGGATCGACTGGCGCCCGCTTCATCATGTGCCGATTCACCTGCTGGTCGAACAAAGGCTGGCGCTCGATGCCGGACAGGATGCCCCCGCCGCACTGGTCGTGGGCGGGATCGGTCCCCGTTCCGTTGCCCCCGGCATCGTCCTGACCGGCTATGCCCAGGCCGGTGCGGTGGCCCGCGCGCGGATCGAGCCCTTCGCGGACGGTGCCGTTCGTGCCAGCACGCCGCTGACGCCCGCCCTCGATCTGGGGCTGGCGCTATGGGGCGGGGCGCAGCGGGATGCGCAGCGGCTGGATATCGGACCGACCTTGGGCATCGCCCTGCCCGTCGCGAACCGCCGCGTCCGCCTGTCGCTCGACTGGCGGCAGCGGGTGGCGGGGCGCGCCGCTCCCGATTCCGGCCCCGCGCTGACGCTGGCGGGCGATTTCTGACGCTTCGACACTGTTCGGAAAGGCGGGCGCGTCTATAACGCGGCCGTGGACCTGTATCTTCCGATCGCCAACCTGTCGGTCAATGCGCTCGTCATCATCGCGCTGGGGGCGGGTGTCGGCCTGTTGTCGGGGATGTTCGGGGTCGGCGGCGGGTTCCTGACCACGCCGCTGTTGATCGTCTACGGCATTCCGCCGACCGTCGCGGCCGCCTCGGCCGCCAGCCAGGTGACGGGGGCGAGCGTCTCGGGCGTATCCGCGCATTGGCGACGCGGCGGGGTGGACGTGAAGATGGGCGGCGTGCTGGTCGCGGGCGGCATCATCGGGTCGTTCGCGGGCGCCTGGATTTTCCGCCTGCTCCAGGCGAGCGGGCAGATCGATACGGTCATTGCCATCGTCTATGTGCTGATGTTGGGGTGGATCGGATCGGTCATGGCGCGCGAGGCGGCCGGGGCGATCCTGGCGCAGCGGCGCGGGCGGCCGCAGAAAGCGGCACGGCGGCGGCATCATCCGCTGGTCGCGGCCCTGCCCTTTCGCACCCGCTTTTACGCCTCGGGCCTGTATATCTCGCCGCTCGCCCCGCTGATGCTGGGATTCTTTACCGGCATCCTGACCATATTGCTGGGTGTCGGCGGCGGGTTCATCCTTGTGCCCGCCATGATCTATATCCTGGGCATGGCGACCAATGTCGTGCTCGGCACCTCGCTGTTCCAGACCTTGTTCGTCACCGCCGCCGCGACGATGGTCCATGCCACGACCACCAAGGCGGTCGATATCGTGCTGGCCGGACTGCTTCTGGTCGGATCGGTGACGGGGGCACAGGTCGGCGCGAAGCTCGCCACCAATGCAAAGCCCGAATATCTGCGCCTGGCGCTGGCCGTCATCGTGCTTTTGGTCGGCCTGCGCATCCTCTTGGGGCTGGTGTGGCGGCCCGAGGAAATCTTCACGGTCCAGCTGCTGTGAAACGCCTTTCCGTCATCCTGGCGCTGCTCTCGCCGCTATTGATGGCGCAGGCCAAGCCGGTGCTGGTCCCCGACGTGTCGCAGCGCGATATCCAGATCGCCTACAGCTTCACCGGCGCGGAACTGCTGTTGTTCGGCGCGATCCTCTATCCCGGCGGCCGCCCGCCCAGCGACGACCGGCCGACCGACATCGTCGTCGTGGTCAAGGGGCCGACCCAATCGATCCTGATCCGCGAGAAGGAGAAGATCGCCGGTCTCTGGGTCAATGCCGGGCGCCTGCGCTATCAGTCGGCGCCGTCCTTCTACGCCATCGCCTCATCGCGGCCGATCGAGCGGATCGTCGACGATCGCACCCGCGCCATCTACGAACTTGGGCTCGACAGCCTGCAGCTCTCGCCCGCCTCCGCCGCGCCCGCCAATGTCCAGGCGCGGTTTCAGCAGGGGCTGGCCGACCAGCGCCGCCGCAGCGGCCTGTATGTCGAGGCGCCACGCGCCGTCGAGATCACCGACGACGTGCTCTACCGCGCCCGCGTCACCATCCCGGCGCGCGTGCCGGTGGGGCGCTTCACCGCCGAAACCTTCCTGATCCGCGACGGCCGCGTGCTAGCCGCCGCCGTGCGCGACATCGATATCCGCAAATCGGGGTTCGAGCGTTTCGTGGCGCGTGCCGCCGACCGCGCGGCCATCCCCTATGGCCTGACGGCGGTGGCGCTGTCGATCCTGCTCGGCTGGACCGCAGGCTGGATCGCGCGGCGCGTGTAAGGATCGGGAAATCTTAAGATTTCCAACCTAGCGTCGCCATCCTCCCATTCCAAATGACGGCGTATCCATGTCCTCCCTACCGTCTGCCGACCCCCATTCCGCCCATGATACACCGGTCATCGGCTGGCTGCTCGCCATCGCCGGGTCGTCGGGGCGGATCGTGCTCGACCGCCAGGCGCTGGCCGCGCTGGCGGAGGATACCGATCCGGTGCTGGCCGCTGCCGGACAGGTGGCGATGCCGGTCAAGGTCAAGCGCGGCGATCGCTGGATCATCGGCACGATCCGCTCGCTCGCGCTCGACCCCGCCAGCGACGCCGCCGCGCTGACGACCGAGATCGACCTGATGGGGGAGGGGATGCGCCAACCCGAGACGGGCGCGCTGTACGGATTTCGGCGCGGCGTCACCTCCTATCCCATGCCCGGCGCGACGATCCATGCGATCACCAATGACGAGCTGGCGGGCATCCACCTCAACCGTGCCCAGACGACGGTGACGATCGGCACCGTCCACCCCGCCCGCACCGTGCCCGCGACTCTGGCGGTCGACGCATTGCTGGGACGGCATTTCGCCATCCTGGGGTCGACCGGCACCGGCAAGTCCACCGCGACGGCGATGATCCTGCACCGCATCTGCGAACGCGCTCCGCTGGGCCATATCGTCATGATCGATCCGCATGGCGAATATGCCCGGGCCTTTCGCGACACCGGCAGTATCCATGACGTCGGCAATCTGCGCATGCCCTATTGGCTGATGAACTTCGCCGAGCATTGCGAGATCCTGCTCTCGGCCAGTGGCGAACAGCGCCAGCACGACGCCGATGTCCTCGCCAAATGCCTGCTCGCCGCCCGCATGCGCAACCGCGCCGCCGCCGAGCTGCCGCGCGTCACCGTCGACACGCCCATCCCCTATCTCCTGTCCGACCTGACCGCCCAGCTGGGCCAGGAGATGAGCAAGCTGGAGCGGGTCGGTGACATCGCCCCCTATCAGCGGATCAAGTCCAAGATCGAGGAGATCAAGAGCGATCCCCGCTATGCCTTCATGTTCTCCGGCATGCTGGTCGCCGATACGATGACCGACTTCCTCGCGCGCATCCTGCGGATGCCGGGGGACGGGCGGCCGATCTCGATCATCGACGTCTCCGGCGTGCCGTCGGACGTGACCAGCAGCGTCGTCGCGGTGCTGGCGCGGATGATCTTCGACCATGCGATCTGGACCCATCCCGCCGAGCGTCGCCCCGTCCTGATGGTCTGCGAGGAGGCGCATCGCTACATCCCCGCGCAGGCCGAACAGACGTCGGCGGTCGGCCGCATCCTGTCGCGCATCGCCAAGGAGGGACGCAAATACGGCGTCTCGCTGGGCCTCGTCACCCAGCGCCCGTCCGACCTGGCCGAGGGCGTGCTGTCGCAATGCGGCACCATCATCGCGATGCGGCTGAACAACGAACGCGACCAAGCGATGGTGCGCTCGGCGATGCCCGAGGGCGGGCGCGGGCTGCTCGACACCATTTCGGCGCTGCGCAACCGCGAGGCGATCCTGTGCGGCGAGGCCGTCAGCTTCCCGATGCGCGCCAGCCTGGACAATCTGGCCGAGGACAAATGCCCGGCATCCAGCGACATGACGATCACCGCGCTCTGGGCGAACCCGTCAGGGGGCAACCGGGTGCTGACCGAGACGGTCGGCCGCTGGCGCGCAGCGGGGAAGTAACACCTTCCGGCTCCAGCCCGCCTCCCCACCTTCGTTCAGCCTGAGCGAAGTCGAAGGCCAAGGGATGACTTGGCCAAGCGCGGAACGTGCACTTCGACTTCGCTCAGTGCGAACGGAGGGGGTGTTCAGCGCCCCGGCTTGACCGCCAGCAGGGCCTGCACCTCGCGGCGGAAGCTGCGCAGCTTCGCACCCGACAGCACCGCCATGCTCGCCAGCTTGAGCGTGCGCGGGTTCACCACCGCGCCGTTCTTCCACACTTCCCAGTGCAGGTGCGGGCCGGTCGACATGCCGGTCGAGCCGACATAGCCGATCACCTGCCCCTGTTTCACATGCGCGCCCGAACGGACGGCGAAGCGGCTCATATGGCCATAGCCGCTGGCAACCCCGCCCGAATGCGCCAGCTTGATGAAATTGCCGTATCCGCCCGAGCGACCGGCGAACTGGACGACCCCGTCCATCATCGCATGGATCGGCGTGCCATAGGGCGCACCGATATCGGTGCCCTTGTGCATCCGCATCAGGCCCAGGATCGGGTGGACCCGCTTGCCGTATGACGAGGTGACGCGCCCGGCGACCGGCATCCCCATCGCGCCGCGCTTCTCGCTCTGGCCGTTGACGTCATACCATTGGCCGTCCTCGTCATCGGCCAGCCGCGCCAGCTGCACCTTGCGCCCGCCATGGTCGAGCCCGGCGAGCAGCAGCTTGCCGAGCCGGGTCTCGCCGGTCGCGGCGCGCTCGCGCTCGATGATCAGGTCGAAACTGTCCGAACGCTTCACGTCGCGGCCAACCGACATGCGCGACGCCAGCGCCTTGATATAGGCCTCGACCACCTTGGCAGGGGCCCCCGCCGCGCGGACCGAACGGTACAGGCTCGATCCCGCCAGTCCTTGCAGGCGCAGCGGCATGCGGTCGATCGCGATCGGCGCCTGCGTCATCTCGAACCCCTGCGGCGTGCGGGTCAGCGTGACGGCCAGGTCGAAGCGCGCGCGCAGCTTCATCGTCTCCAGCGGTCGCGCGACCGATCGGCTCGGTCGCCGTCCCAGGGTCAGCGCGATGCGCGTGCCCGACGGGATCGCCTCGCCCTCCGTCACCGGCTCGATCAGGGCGGCGGCGGCGCGCGCCTGATCCCGGGACACGCCCGCACGTTGCAGCACGTGGTCGAGACGGTCGCCCGAACCGATGGTGGCGGACAATTCCATCATCGGCCGCTCGGGCGCTTCGGCCAGATGCATGACGAGTTCGTTGGCGGCCAGCCGTTGCCCGCTGTCCGCACCCAGCGCCAGCGGTGCGATGGCCTGCGCCCGCTCATGGCTCCGCGCCTCGCCGGTCAGGGGAGCAGGGGCCTGCCCGACGATGGGGCGGTGAAAGCCCGGTGCCATGGCGATGGTCGCGGCACAAAGCGCCGAACAGGTCGCCAGCCCCCGCCACCAGTCGCGGCTGCCGATCTGGGTTCCCAGATCGGGCACCCAGTCGATCTCGCGGGCGGCGATGCGCCACCGGGCGAGGCGTCCCATGGGCGGCGGGGCCACGCGGCCCATGGGGCGCGTGGCGGTTCCCCCGGACAGGATCAGGGCTTCGTCGGTGGCAAGGAACATGAGAAGCTTTGCGTTTCCGTGAAATCGTCGACAGCGTCGCCGATCCCCCCCGGCGCACAGGATTTTGCGGTGTGGGCAGCAGCGTGCAAAGTCAAAGCCGCTGCGTCCCGCCGCCCCGATGCTGCGGCAAGACGTGGCCGGACCGGGCCGAATCCTGCCTGCGTACGACGATCTTGCTCCATGCCGTTGCAACCGCGCCTGCGAAGCCCGATGTAGGGCGTATGACAAGCCGCGTATCGGGCGCCGTGACGGCCGTTCTCGGGCCGACCAACACCGGCAAGACGCACCTCGCGATAGAGCGGATGTGCGCGCATAGCAGCGGCATCATCGGCTTTCCCCTCCGCCTGCTCGCCCGCGAGGTCTATGACCGGGTCGTGGCGTTGAAGGGACCGGGCCAGGTCGCGCTGGTCACGGGCGAGGAAAAGATCGTGCCGCCCGATGCGCGCTGGTTCCTGTGCACCGCCGAGTCCATGCCCGACCGCGACGTCGCCTTCATGGCGCTGGACGAGGCGCAGCTGGGCGCGGACCTGGAGCGCGGTCATGTCTTTACCGATCGGTTGCTACACCGGCGTGGTCGGGACGAGACGATGATCCTGGGGTCCGAGGCGCTTAAGCCCATGATCCGCGCGCTGGTGCCGGATGCCGAGATCATCGCCCGTCCCCGCTTCTCGACGCTCACCTATGCGGGCGCCAAGAAGATCAGCCGTTTGCCCAAACGCTCCGCCATCGTCGCCTTCTCGGCCGAGGAGGTCTATGCGGTGGCCGAGATGCTGCGCCGTTTGCGTGGCGGCGCCGCGGTGGTGATGGGCGCGCTGTCCCCGCGCACCCGCAACGCGCAGGTCGAGATGTTCCAGGCGGGCGAGGTCGATTATCTCGTCGCCACCGATGCGATCGGCATGGGCCTGAACATGGATGTCGCGCATGTCGCCTTTGCGGGGCTGCACAAGTTCGACGGGCGTCGTCGTCGCCGCCTGACGGTCGCCGAGATGGCGCAGATCGCGGGGCGCGCCGGGCGGCATCACCGCGACGGCAGTTTCGGGGCACTGGCCGAGGAGGGGCCGGACTCGTTCCTGCCCGAAGAGGTGCTGGCGATCGAGGAGCATCGCTTCCCCCGGCTCGACCATCTTTACTGGCGGGAGGGCGATCCCGACCTGTCGAGCATCGACGCACTGATCGCCAGCCTGGAGCGCAAGCCCGCCCCCGGCGTGCTGCGCGCAGCCCCGCTCGCCACCGATCTTCAGGTGCTCAAGCGGCTGGCCGACGAACCCTGGGTCCGCGACCGGGTGCGGCGGCCCGCCATGGTCGCGCGGCTCTGGGCGGCGTGCGGCATTCCCGATTTCCGCAAGGTGGGCATCGATCCCCATGCCCGCTTCGTCTCGCGCGTGTTCGGCCATTTGTCCGAAGGGCTGGGTCATGTCCCGCACCAGTGGTTCGCCGACGAGATTGCGCGGCTCAACAATATGGCGGGCGATGTCGAGACGCTGGCGGGCCGCCTGTCCGCCATCCGCAGCTGGGCCTATATCGCCCAGCGCGCCGACTGGCTGGCCGATCCCACACACTGGGCCGAACGGACACGCGAGATCGAGGAGCGACTGTCCGACGGCCTCCATGCCAGCCTGACCCAGCGTTTCGTCGACAAGCGCACCACCGCGCTGATCCGCCGCATCGGCGCCGATGCGGGTGCGTTGCCCGTCACCATCGGGCCGGAGGGCGAGGTGCTGGTCGAGGATCACCCGATCGGTCGGCTGGAGGGATTCCGCTTCACCGTCGAGGCGGGGGCACGGGCGAACGACAAGCGCCTGTTGCTGGCGGCGGCGGAAAAGCGGCTGGGCGCCGAGCGGTCGCGCCGCGCCGAGGCGCTGATCGCCGCCGAGCATGACGCGATCGCGCTGGTCGAGGACCGGCTGGTCTGGGACGGCCATGGCGTGGCGCGGCTGATAGCGGGGCCGTCGCTGGGGCGGCCGGTGCTGCGGCTGGAACGCGATCTCGATTGTCTGGCCCCGTTGCAGCGCGAGCAGGTGAAGGCCCGGCTGGACGCCTGGCTGGTGCGGTCGCTCGACCGGCAACTGCCCGCGCTCGTCCGGCTGGCGGGGCTGGCGCGCGAGGCCAAGGCGTCGCCCGCGATCCGCGCCGTCGCCGCCGCGCTGGAGGATGCGGGCGGCATCGCGCCGCGCCAGCCGCTGCGCCTGATGATCGATGCCCTGTCGCCCGACGAGCGGCGGCGGCTGCGCGGCATGGGGATCACGATCGGCACGCTGGACGTGTTCGATCCGCGATTGCTCAAGCCCGGTGCCGCGACGTGGCGGCGTACGCTGATGACGCTATGGGGCCAGACGCCCGACCTCGCCCGGCCGGGTGCCACCATCCTGCGCCGCGACGAGCCGGGACGCGGCGTCGCCTCGGGCTATCGGCCGCTCGGCGAACAGGCGGTGCGGATCGACTTGGTCGAGCGCATCGCCCGCGCCGCCCATGACGCGCGCGAGGGGCGTGGACCCTTCACCCCCGACGCCTCGTTGGCGACCTCGATCGGGCTGGAGGCGGTGACGCTCGACCGGCTGATGGGCGATCTGGGGTTCCGCAAGATACGAGGCGGGGAGAATGAACCCGCCCGCTGGATCTGGCGCGGCCGTCCGCCTGCCCGCCCTGCCCCGCGTGTCACCGCCAGCCCAGGCAACGCCTTCGCCGCCCTCGCCGACTGGGGGCGTACGCCGTGACGACACGCCTCCGTTCCTCCCCATCTTTGATGGGGAGGGGGACCACCGCGAAGCAGTGGTGGAGGGGCAATGTCCTGCGGCTCGCGCCAGGCCGCGAAAGTCATCGCCAAGCCCCTGCCCCTCCACCATCCTGCGGATGGTCCCCCTCCCCAAGCATAGCTTGGGGAGGAATGGGCTTGCCCGCGCCTTCCATGACCCACAGAAAGGACCGCCCCACCCCATGAGCACCCGCGCCCCTGCCCTCGAGTCGATGCGGCTCGACCGTTTCCTCTGGTGGGCGCGGATCGCCAAGTCGCGGGAGACGGCGCAGGCGATGGCGTGCGATGGGCATTTCCGCATGGACGGCCGGGCGATCGACCGGGCCCATGCGCCGGTGCGGATCGGCAGCATCCTGACCTTTGCGCATCATGGCCAGGTGCGCGTGCTGCGGGTGGAATCGCTGCCCGTCCGGCGCGGGCCGCCCGCCGAGGGGCGCGCCTGTTACTGCGATCTGGTCACCTCGCCGGTCTCTAGCCCCAATATGGTTTCGGGCCCTGATACGGTTTCAAGCGTTGACGGATCGCCGCATGCGGCATAGCAGCACGCGTTCGTACCTTGGGAGTTGTCATGACCTACGTCGTCACCGATGCCTGCATTCGCTGCAAGTATATGGACTGTGTCGAGGTGTGTCCCGTCGACTGCTTCTATGAGGGCGAGAACATGCTCGTCATCAACCCGTCCGAATGCATCGATTGCGGCGTGTGCGAGCCCGAATGCCCGGCCGAGGCGATCCTGCCCGATACCGAGAGCGGGTTGGAACAGTGGCTGGAGCTGAACAACACCTTCTCCGCCCAGTGGCCCAACGTCACCCGCAAGCTGGACCAGACGCCGCCCGATGCGGATGCGATGAAGGGTGTCGAGAACAAGTACGACCAGTTCTTCAGCCCGGAGCCCGGGAAGGGCGACTAACTGGGACGCGCCCGGGAAGGGCGACTAACCGGGACGCGCCCGGCAAGGGCGACTAACCGGGACGCGCCCGGCAAGGGCGACTGATCCCGATCATTCCTCCCCTTTCAGGGGAGGTAGCAGGCCGAAGGCCTGACGGAGGGGTGTACCCCCCTTTCGATGGCGGGACACCCCTCCACCATGCTGCGCATGGTCCCCCTCCCCTTACAGGGGAGGAAAGATGGAATGGGGATGCGTAGGCCGCCCGCACCGGATGGTTCCGCTACCCTGCACATATGCTGGTAATTTTCTTGCGACCATGCTATATGGTTTCGCGACGGGCATAGCTGTTTCCGCGACCGCCCGCCTTTGATGTGTTCGACCCTTCCTTCCCGAGGCCGACTTGATCAGTGGACCCATTTCCGCTTGTTCGGCGCTCGTGCGAAGGCCCTGATCCGGAAAGGCCCCCAATGGCTGCCAAGGCGCTCCACTTCGACGTCGGTGACTATGTCGTGTATCCCAAACATGGCGTGGGCCGCGTTATCGAGCTGCAAAAGCAGGAAATCGCAGGGATGCAGCTCGAACTCTATGTGCTGCGGTTCGAAAAGGAGCGCATGACGCTCCGCGTTCCCACCAACAAGGCCGAGTCGGTCGGCATGCGCAAGCTGTCCTCGGACAAGACCATGCGCGAGGCGATGGAAACGCTGAAGGGCAAGCCCAAGGTCAAGCGCACCATGTGGTCGCGCCGTGCCCAGGAATATGAAGCGAAGATCAACTCGGGCGACCTGGTGTCGATCGCCGAAGTGGTCCGCGACCTGTTCCGCGCCGACGACCAGCCCGAGCAGAGCTATTCCGAGCGGCAGATCTTCGAAGCGGCCACCAGCCGCCTCGCCCGCGAACTCGCCGCGATGGAAGAGGTGGACGAGCCGCGCGCCCAGGAAAAGATCCTGGAAATCCTGCGCGCTGCCGCCGCCATCTACAACAAGGAAAAGCCCGCCGCCTGACCTGCGGTCGGTCTTTGCCGATACGAACAAGGGGCGGTCCCAGGCGGGGCCGCCCCTTTTCATTTGCACGGACAACCCGAGCATGTGTATTATTCATTCAATACACAGGAGGTCGCTCATGCCCAAGTCCGTCACGCTTTCCACGCTTCTCGGCCTGATGGTACTGGCCATCCCCACCGCCGCCTGTTCGTTCGAAAGCGACGCCAAGGGACAGGAAGTTCCCGCGCAAGGTTCTGGCGACACGCGCAGCTATGCGGTGCGGGGCTTTACCACCGTGTCGAGCAACGGCAGCGATCCGGTCGATATCCGGGTCGGCGGCGATTTCTCGGTACGCGCGCAAGGGGCGGCGGCCGACCTCGACCAGCTGCGGATCGCACGCGATGGCGACACGCTGCGGATCGGCATGAAGAAGGGCGTGCATTGGGGCAGTCGCCGCAACGTCCGCATCCTGGTGACGCTGCCCCGCCTGACCGGGGCGGGTGTCGCGGGATCGGGGCAGATGCGCATCGACCGGGTGGAGGGCGACAGCTTCAAGGGCGGGATCGCCGGATCGGGTGACCTGACGATCGGCGCCATGCGGGTTCGACAAGCGGATTTGGGCGTGGCCGGCTCCGGCTCGGTGAATGCCAGCGGCACGGCCGACGCGCTGAAGATCGGGATCGCCGGTTCGGGCAATGTGCTGGGGAGCGGCCTCCATGCGAAACGCGCCGAGGTCGGGATCGCCGGATCGGGCCGCGTCGCGGTCCAGGTCGATGGCCCGGCCAAGGTGTCGCTGGGCGGATCGGGCGATGCCGATCTGGGGCCGAACTCGATCTGCACCGTGCACAAGGGCGGCTCGGGCACGGCGCGTTGCGGACGGACGCTGTAACGGGGACCTGCTTGCGACGCCGACGGGGCGGTGCGAGGATGACGCCGATGTTGATCCGCGCCGCTTCCGCTATTCTGTGTTCCATGCTCATTGCGGCGCCTGCTTTTGCCGCCGAGCGGCGCGTCGATCTGAGCAGCTTCGACAAATTGCGGGTCGAGGGGCCGTTCCGCGTCACCATGACCACCGCTCCCTCGCCACGCGGCACCCTGTCCGGTGACGGCGCAGCGCTGCGCCACGTCGAGGCGCAGGTGATGGGCAGCACGCTGGTCGTGCGACGCTCGGGCGGGGGCGACGCACCAGTGACGCTGGCCCTCGCCGCGCCGCCGCTCTCCGGCATCACCGTCATCGGTGGCGCGCAGGTGACGGTGCAGGCGATGAAGGGCAGCGCGCTTACCCTGTCGGTCACGGGCACGGGCGAGGTGCGGGTCGGTCGGGCGGATGGCGATCAGCTGACCGCGATGCTGTTCGGCCCCGCGAGGCTGACCATCGAAGGCGGCCGGGTCGGCAAGGTGCGGCTGGCGGCCAATGGGCCTGCGAGCATTGCGGCCGATGCGCTGGAGGCGGGCGATCTGAGCGTCACGCTCGACGGCCCTGGCGAGATTGCCGCACGGGCGCGCTATACGGCGGCGGTCGCCAATAGCGGGCTGGGCAAGGTGACGGTGGCGGGCACCCCCAAATGCCGGATTACGGGCGGTGGTCCGGTTCGCTGCGGGGCGAAGTAACCGGCGCACGCCGGTCGAGAAACGCGGCGATGGCGGCAAAGGCGTTGGCGCGGACCGGATCGGCCTCGCGCAGGATTTCATGCGCACAGCCGCGACCGAAGGCGACCAGCTCGCCCTGCGGCAGACGCTGCGCCACCCGCGCCGCCGCGCGTGCATCGACCAGCCGATCGGCGAGCGCGACCAGCATCAGCACCGGCGTTTCGATCCGCGCCAGCGCCGGATCGTCGCGCAATGCCGCCGTGGCGCGAAAGGCCTCCGCCACCCAATGCCAGCTGGGCGATCCCAGACACAGCTCGGGCTGCGCCTGTCGAAACGCCTGCTGGTCGGCAAAGCGGGTCAGGTCATGGGTCAGCCTTTTCTGCCGCGCGGTGGCGGCGGCGGGTGTCTCCAGCCGTCGCCAGGCGGGGCGTAGCGGATCGCCGCGCCCGACCTGCCAGCGGGCAAAGCGTGCGCCTGCCCATTGGCCGACCGGTGAGCGCAGCGCCAGCATCGGTGCGACCAGCACCACCGCATCGGGCGCGATCCCGCCCCCGGCCAGCGCCGACAGGGTGGCGAACCCGCCCATCGAATGGCCCAGCACGACATGCGGCCCCTCGCCCGGTCGTACCCACCCGGCATAAAAGGCGGCCAGATCCTCGCCCAGCCGGTCGAGCCGATCGATATGCCCGGTCCCGTCACCCGTCAGCCGTCCCGACCCACCCTGCCCGCGCCAGTCGAAGGCCGTAACGTCCCAGCCCTGTGCGCGGAAATGATCGATCGCATCGCCATATTTCTCGATCATGTCGGCACGACCAGTCTGGAACAGCAACCGGCCCCGCCGCGCGGTGCCCGGTTCGTGCGGGCGGTCATAGCGGCGATGGACCCAGCCATCGGGGGCCGTCCAGTGCGACAGGAAGGGCGTGAGGGGGCCTTCCATCGGGTTCGATGTGTGTGTCGCCATGCAGGTCCGTCCTAGCACGCCCTGTGTTACGGTTGTTGTGGGGTTTGGGGAAAGGTCTGCCCTTGGCCTTCGACTTCGCTCAGGCTGAACGGGGGTTTGGGGTACGATCCGCTCGCCCCAGGCACGCCCCTCCCGCAGGCGGGAGGGGATGGGGGAGGGCAAGGGGTCTCATAGAGACCATCGCTCGCGGCCCTCCCCTCCCCAAACCCAGTTTCAGGTAAACGATGCCCCGCATCGTTTAGGTCATGCCGGGGGCATGACCGACCTGAAACTCGCCTGCGGGAGGGGCTCAAGATCAGAAGATCGACCACTCCAGGATCGCAGGTTCCTTCGCCGTCACCGTCATGCGCAGGAAGCGGGCCTTGCCCGGATGGCGCAGCGTGATCGGCGAACCGCTCACGCCCGTCTCGGCCGCCACGTCGCGCCAGCTTTTGCCGTCCGGCGAAGCCTCGATCCGCAGATCCTGCGGCTGGATCGCAAAGGCCGGACGGACCCGGCTTTCGCGTATGTCCCGCAATCCGCCCAGATCGGCGGTCACCACCGGCGCCTGCCCGGCTTCAGGCCGCCACGCGGTCGCGTAATTGTCGTCCGCGGCCAGCGCGTCCACGCCCTTGCCCATCCAGCGCAGCCCGCGATCGCGCTTTGCCGCAAAGGCCGGGATCACCGGATCATGGGTGGGCCGAACCTTCTCGAACGTGCCGTCCGCCCGTACGGTCAGCGGGTCGACCGACACCTGCCGCAGCACGCGCTCGCCACCCATCACGAAGGGCAACGCCTGACGGTGATAGAGGATGTACGACTTGCCCTTGTCGGCGAAGATCGCGTGATGGCCGGGGCTGATGATCTGCCGCGCGGCATCGGTTTCGAGGAGCGGGCTGTTCGTCGCTTCGATGAACGGTCCCATCGGCGATCTGCCGACCGCATAACGGACCTTGTACGTGTCCTTGGTGGTGTTGCCGTCGCTATAGGTCAGCAGGTAACGCCCCTTCTCTTTCACCATGAAGGGGCCTTCGAAGTAATTCGCCGGGGTCACATCCTTCGGCGCGCCGTCGAAATGGACCATGTCGGGCTTCAGCTTCACGACGAAGCAATGCCCGTTGACCCAGTTCAGCCCCGATCCCCAATAGAGATAGGCCTGGCCGTCATCATCGACGAACGCCTCGGCGTCGATCATGTGATATTGGGGCGCGAAGTCCCGCGCGATCAGCGGCTTGCCGCCATTGGCATCGGCCCATGGCCCCGCCGGGGATGGGGCAGAGCCAACCCACACCTCGCTGCCCACCGAGACATACATATACCAGCGGCCGTTCGGTGCCTTGACGACCGAGGGGGCCCAGACCTTGGCATCGCCCGAGGTCGGGCTGGTCGCGGCCTGCTTGGTCGGCCAGTTCGGCTGCGAGAAGCGCCAGTCGCGGCCATTGTCCGAGGTCCACAGCCCCAGATGATCATCGCCCCACGGATCGATCGTGGCGAAGATATACCAACGCCCCCCATCGCGAACGATGGAGGGGTCGGCGAAATAGCCGGGGAGCAGCGGATTACCCGCCCCCGGACTATTCCATGGAACATCGCGCCGGGGCACAGCGGACCCCGCCGCCCCGGCAAGAAGGACGGCGGCGAGCAGCGCTCCGGCGCGGGCCTTCATCAGCGCAGGTCCAGCATGACGACCGACTTGGCGGGCACCTGCACGGTCAGCGTGCCGCCCGACAGCGTCGCGCCGTTGAACGGCTGCGGCGCGACCTGGTTCGGCGCGTCGAAGCTGTTGTGCGCGTCCATCGTCGCGCCGGTCAGAACCCGGCCCGACACCTGCGCCGCGGTCACGCCGTCCAGCTTGACCGAGACGGTCGCGGGCTGGTTGGGATCGACATTGGTCAGGCCGACATGCACCACGCCCGCCTTGTCGCGAACGGCCGAGGCGCTGACCGCCTTCATCACCCACTGGTTCTTGTTGTACCAGCGCGACTGGACATCGACCGGCAGGACGGTCGCGTCCTGATAGTCCTTGTACATGTCGAACACCCAATAGGTGGGCGTCTTCACCATGCGCGCGCCGTCGGTCAGGATCATCGCCTGGAGGACGTTGATCATCTGGGCGATGTTGGCGCCCCGCACGCGGTCGGCGTGACGGGCGAAGATGTCGAGGTTCAGGCTCGTCACCATCGCGTCGCGAAGCGAGTTCTGCTGGTACAGGAAGCCCGGATTGGTGCCGGGTTCGACATCATACCAGGTGCCCCATTCGTCGACGAGCAGCGCGACCCGCTTGTTCGGATCGTACTTGTCCATGATCGCCGAGTGACGGGTAAGCAACTCCTCCATCTTCAGCGTCTTGGACAGGGTGCGCGCCCAGCTTTCCTCGTCGAAGCCGGTGGCCGCGCCCTTCTTGTCCCAATTGCCCGGAATCGTATAGTAATGGACGCCGATGCCGTCGAACGCGCCGCCCGCGTCCCGCATCATCACTTCGGTCCAATTGTAATCGTCGCTGTTGGCGCCGCTGGCGATCTTCTGAAGCTTTTCGCCCGCCGGGACCTTCAGGAAGGTCGAATAACGGCGCGTCACGTCGGCGGCATATTCGGGACGCATGTTGCCGCCGCAACCCCATAGCTCGTTGCCGATGCCGAACATGGCCAGCTTCCATGGGCGGTCGCGGCCGTTCTTGCGGCGCTCCTCGGCATAGGTCGATTTGGACGGGAAGGTCATATATTCGACCCACTCGGCCATTTCCGACGGCGAGGCCGAGCCGACATTGCCCGAGACATAGGCCTCGGCGCCGACCATCTCGCTATAGTTCATGAATTCATGCGTACCGAAGCTGTTGTCCTCGGTCACGCCGCCCCAGTTGGTGTTGACCTTGGTCAGGCGCTTGGCCTGCGGGCCGACACCTTCGCGCCAGTGATATTCGTCCGCATAGCAGCCGCCCGGCCAGCGGATCACCGGCACCCGGATCGCCTTCAGCGCGTCGAGCACGTCGCGGCGATAGCCATTGACGTTGGGAATCTTGCTGCCCTTGCCGACCCAGATACCGCCATAGATGCCGGTGCCCAGATGCTCGGCGAACTGGCCGAACAGGCGGCGGTTATAGACCGGACCCGGACGGTCGGCATGCACTTCGACCGTGTCGGCGGTACCGGCGGGCGCGGTTTGTGCCGTTGCGGTGCCCGCGAACAGCGTGGCGACCGCCGCCGCGAACAGGAATTTCGTTGCCCTTTTCATGGATTCTCCTCTGCCTGATGCGGCATGATGGCTTATTGTCCGAGTAAAGAACAGCCCTATTGCACCTCTGTCGCGCGAGCGGGCTTCGCTTTGTCGGGGGTGGTGCCATCGCCGCTGAAGGGCTCCAGGCGGAAGGCGACGCGCGTCGGCGCGAGGACGGTGCGATATTGCTGATGCGGCTGACCGACATGGCTCCACGTCGTGTCGCCGCCGACACCCCATTGCGCGGCATCGATGATCAGCGTCGTCTCGCCATGCGGCACGATATCGGTCGACTTCCACGTCCCCGGCGCACGGCGGTACAGGTCGCCATAGGGGAAGGCGAGCGCCTGCATCATCAGCGGCTTGGATGCACGAACACGCATACCCGCCCCCTCGCCCGAAAGCTCCATCCAGCGGACATCGACCTTGTTGCCGGTATCCTGCGGCCGCATGTAATCGTGGTTCTGCTCGGCGATGCTCCCTCGCCACAGCCCGATCGCCGCCGAACTCTTGCGATCGACATAGCTTTCATGCGGTCCCCGACCATACCATTCGACCGTCTTCATGGTGGTGGGCATGGTGTACCACAGGCCGATACGGACCGGCGGCGGCAGGTCGGCCTTCAGCGGTACGAACTGCCCGTCGACATCGACCGCACCGTCGCCTGCCATCTTGTAGCGGGTGACGAAACGCGCCGCGCCCGCCCCCATCTCGTGGTCGACGGTCACGCTCTGGTCGGGACCGATCGAGACACTCCGCACCTGATAGCGGCCGTTCATCGTGAACCAGGGCGATTGCTGGGCGACGGTGCCGTTGGCGGTGTCGTTGTCGGTTTCGGCACGAACGAAATTGGGCTGACCGCCCTTGGCCAGCACGCGACCGCCCGCCGCATAACGCGTTACGAGTCCGGTCTTGCGGTCGATGAGCAGCTCCGCGCCGTTCGCCGACAGGGTGACGCTGTCGGCATTATCGGCGACCGCGACCTGCCCTCTGGCCGCCACCGGCATGGCGGGGGCGTCGGTGAGCGCGAACTGTTCCCAGCCGACCACGTAATTGGCCGGAACCGCGCGGATCGTGCCGTCCTTGGCATGGGCGCGGACGGTCAGGACATATTCCGCTCCGGCCTCGCGCGCGAATTTGGGGGCGAGCGCCACCGTCTGCACCTGTCCGGCCGCTATGGTCAGCGCGGGTAGCTGGCCGCTCGCCACCGCGACGCCGTTCTTCTCGACCACCCAGTCGAAGGTGAAACCCGACAGATCGATAAAGTCATGACGGTTATGTACAGTCAGCCGTCCGGTCTTTGCATCGTAACCGTCGAAGCGGATCGGCGACTGGACCTTCTGCACCTCATAGAGTTGCGGATTGGGCGTCCGGTCGGGCTGGTTCAGCCCGTCGCCAAACTCGATGTCGCCGCCCGGATTGGGGCCGTACTCGCCGCCGTCACCCCAGTAACGCCGCCCGTCCTTGGTATAGCGGTACATGGACTGGTCGACCCAATCCCAGATGAAACCGCCCTGCAGCTTGCGGTGCGCGTAGATGGTGTCCCAGTAATCCTTGAAATTGCCGCCCGAATTGCCCTGCATATGGGCATATTCGCACTGGATCATCGGCTGGGTCCGCGTCGGGTCCTCGGCCCAGTCGACCATCTTTTCGATGTCGTCATACATGGGCGCATAGATATCGACATAGTTGTTCGGCTGATGGCTCCAGTCGAGCGTCCCCCAGCCGAGATAGGAGATCAGCCGTGCCGGATCGCGCCGCCGGATCGCCGCCGCCGCCTTCTCGAAATTGGGGCCGATGCCCGCCTCATTGCCCAGCGACCAGAAGATGATCGAGGGGTGGTTCTTGTCCCGCTCGACCATGTTCATCACGCGCGAGACATGCGCGCCCTCCCAGGCGGGGTCGAAGCCGATCTGATATTTGTCCCGCTCCCCGCCATGGCGGTTGCCCTGCTCCATATAGGCGTGGCTCTCGATATTGGCCTCGTCCATCAGGTAGAAGCCATACTCGTCCGCCAGCGCCAGGAAACGCGGGTCGTTGGGGTAGTGCGAGGTGCGGATGGCGTTGAAATTGTTGCGCTTCATCAGCTCCAGGTCGCGGCGCATCGACGCTTCGGAGATGACGTGGAAGGTCTCGGGGTCATGCTCGTGCCGGTTGACGCCACGGATGACGATGCGGCGGCCATTGACCATGACCTGCCCGTCCTTGATCTCGACGGTGCGGAAGCCGATCCGCTGCGGCGTGGCCTGCACCACCTGGCCGTTCGCATCGACCAGTTCGACCAGCAGCGTGTAGAGATGGGGCGTCTCTGCCGACCAGCTCCGCACGCCGGGCACGGCGGCATCCAGCTTGGCCGAGGTGGCACCCTGGGCCAGTGCTACCTCTCGCGTCACCACTGCCCGCTCGCCGTCGAGCAGCGTCATGCGCGCGGTCATCGCCTGGGGCAGCGCGGGCAGCGTCAACTCGGTCGACAGGGTGCCGTCGCGGTAATTCTTGTCGAGCCCGGCATGGACGAACAGGTCGTCGATCCGCGCTTTCGGCACCGCCCGCAGATATACTGAACGCTCGATCCCCGAGACCCGCCAGAAATCCTGATCCTCCAGATAGCTGCCGTCCGACCAGCGATGCACGCGGATCGCCACGACGTTGCGGCCGGGCTTGAGGAACCGGGTGACGTCATATTCGGTGGGGAGCTTGGAGTCCTCGGAATATCCGGCGTCCTGCCCGTTGATCCATAGCTGATAGGCCGATCCCGCCGCGCCGATCTGAAGGATCACGTCCTGCCCGCGCCAGCCATCCGGCAGGATGAAGTCGCGGCGGTACGATCCCGTCTCGTTATCGTCATGCGGCACCAAGGGCCGGTTGGCGGGGAAGGGATAGGTGATGTTGTTGTATTTGGGCTGACCATATCCTTCGGCCTGCCACATCGCGGGGACCTTTATCGTCTTCCACTTGGACACGTCGTAACCGGGCCGCTCGAACCCCTTGGGCGCGCCGTCGACAGAGGGGGAGAAGGCGAAGGACCAGTCGCCGTCGAGGCTCATGAAGCGGCTGGATCGGGTCCGGTCGCCCGCCAGTGCCAGGTCGCGGCTTTCATAGGGAAAGGCGGTGGCGCTGGCGGGGCGGGTGCCGCGCGCGTTGACGGCGGGATTTTCCCAATCGGGGCGGCTGGGGTCGACCTGGACGGCGGCGACCTGCGGGCCGTTTTGTGCAAAAGCCGGGCTCGCCAGAGCCACCACGGCCACACCGGCCGCCAAACGCCACTTCATACCACTCCCCTTTGTCACTTCCCGCGATTCCCTGACCGGATCGCGCCTATATTTGTCTGATTTTTATGACGGCTTTGTCATCTCGACAAGGAAAAAGGACCTCGGGACCGCCAGCGCATCCCCGATCCGACGCAGGTTGACGGACCCGCTGCGCCTCCGGCTATAGTCTGACGTTTGATCGGATATGCGTTGGGGAGACGCCAGGGTGAAGAACGTGACGATCCTTCGCAAAAGCCGTCTGGCGGCCGCCGCGCTGGCGCTGATCCTGGGTCCGGGGGCGGCCCAGGCGGCGCAGGGACAGGCCGCCCCGCCGCCCGCCGACCGTCCGGTGCCCGTGACCCTGCGCCCCGCGATCGACCGCCCGTCGACGGTGTTCGAGGGCTGGGGCACCGCGCTCGCCTGGTTCGCGCATGTCACCGGCGGCTGGCCCGAGGCGGAACGCACGCGGCTGGCCGATCTGTTCTACGGGCCGCAAGGCCTCGGCTGGACGATCGCGCGCTACAATATCGGTGGCGGCAACGCGGCGGATACGCCCCCCTATATGAAGGTCGGACGCGCGGTTCCGGGTTTCTGGCGGCAACCGGCGGGGATGACGGGCAAGGACTGGTGGCGCGCCGACGATCCCGCCATGTGGGACTGGGGGCAGGACGCCAACCAGCGCTGGTGGCTCGATGCCATCACCGCGCGGGTGAAGCAGCCGATCTTCGAGGCCTTCTCCAACTCGCCGCCCTGGTTCATGACGGTCAGTGGCCGGGTATCGGGCGCGGAAAAGGGGACGGACGACAATCTTCGCCCCGGTCAGGAAGCCGCCTTCGCCACCTATCTGGTCCGCGTCACCGACGAATTGCAGCGGCGGCACCATCTGACCTTCCGCACCCTGTCGCCGGTCAACGAGCCCAACACCAATTACTGGTTCGCCGCCAACACCCAGGAAGGCGCGCATTGGAGCCCCGCCCGTCAGGCGCAGATGATCGACGCGACCGCCACCGCGCTGAAGGCCAAGCGGCTGTCCACCGTCATCGCCGCCCCCGACGAAACCGCCTCGCATCTGTTCGTACAGGACTGGGCCGCCTATCCGCCCGCCACCCGCGCCGCGATCGGACAGTTGAACGTCCACAGCTATGGCACGGTCCATCAGACTGCCGTGCGCGACATCGCCCGCGCCTCGGGCATCAAGATGTGGATGAGCGAGAACGACACGCCGCTGTCGGGCGATCCCGAGGACCTGACCGGCATGGCGACACCGCTGGCCTTTGCCGAGCATGTCGTCGGCGATCTCAAGCGGCTGGAGCCCGCCGCCTGGGTCTTCTGGCAGGCGGTCGAGGACCTCAGCACCCGCAAGGGCGAGAAGGGATCGAACTGGGGTATCGTCAAGGCCGACCTGATGGGCGCGGCGGACCAGCCCCATGCGATCCATGTGACGGGCAAATATTGGGCGATGGCGCAGTTCAGCCGCTATATCCGGCCGGGCGACCGGTTGGTTCCGGTGGACGATATGGACACGGTCGGCGCGCTGTCACCCGACGGACGGCGGCTGGTGCTGGTCCATGTCAATCCAGGCCTGTCTCCGAGACCGCTGAACGTGGCGGTGCCGGGGCGGTGGCAGCGGCGGATGATCGTGACCGACGCTGTGCATAAGTCCGTGGATATCACAGGGGATATCGCGCCGCCGCGCTCGGTGGTGACGTTGATATTGACGCGTTGACGGTAGAGCGTGGCCTTCGACTACGCTCAGGCTGAACGGAGGGAGTAGCAAGCCCCCTCCCCCCAACCTCCGTTCCGCCTGAGCGTAGTCGAAGGCCAGGGGAAACACTCTCCACACTGAACCGCTAGGTTGCGGGTCCGAGTCCTGCCGGGCCCACCGGCCTCACATCCCCGCATCCGGATCGGTCAACCCGATCATCCGCCGCCCTGCCCTGCGCGCGAAATTCAGCGTCGCCTTCTTCCGCACATGCGCCGGCAGCGGCACGCTATGCGCCTCGCGCACGATCGCGGCGTCGTAACGATCGGCGACGATGATCCCCGTCCGCTCGGGCAGGAACGCCGCGCTTTCCAGCGGCGACCAGTCGAACCCGGCGGGCACCGCCCAGTAGAAGCGGTCGCAATGCGCCAGATAATCGGGCCATTTGCCGTCGCCCAGCATGTCGGCGCGCGACACCTTGATCTCGACGACGACGACATTCCCCCGCACGTCGAGCGCCATCAGGTCGGCGCGGCGGCCGCCCTCCAGCGGGACTTCGGGAATGGTGATCAGGTCGTGGCGGAGCAGCATCCGGGTCACGCCCCGCGCGACATCGGCGGCGCAGAGCGGAGACAGCGGATCGTCGACGCACGAAGCGGGCGGCATGTCCAACATGCCACCCGCTTAGAACATTTGACGAACAAATGCAAAAGCCCCTGAAACGGGGCCTTGAATATCAACGATAGAAGATGTGGTTGCCGATCGCGGCGACCTTCTGCACCCGCACGCCCGGACGGTTGCCGGGGGTGTTGAAGTACAGCGCCTTGCCTGCGGTGCTGTCCCATGCCTGGGCCAGCGCGACCTTGGCGACGGCGACGGCGGTGCGATAGGCGGTGTGCGACGGGCTGACCGACGGAATTTCACCACGGCGCACGAAGCTGAACTGGCCGCGCTGCTTGATGACGTCGCAGACGCCGGTGGGGAAACGACCCGACTTGGTGCGGTTCAGGATGACCTGCGCCACAGCGAGCTGGCCTGCGAGCGGTTCGCCGCGACCTTCGAAATAGATGGCACCGGCCAGACAGCGGAGCTCTTCGCTCGACGCGATCTCGTCCTGATCGGCCACGGCGTCGGCCAGCGAGTCATAGTCGCCGTCCTCATCGCCTTCAGAAACCTGGGAAAAATCGGGGAGCGCGGACATGGTGGCCCGGGCGCTCTGGGGAACCATCGCGACATCGGCGACGTTGATCCCGGAAACAGTCATCGCACTGACTGGAGTGGCAGCAACACCGGCAACGTTGGTCGCGAGGCTGGGGGTGCTGGTGGCGAGAAGACCCGCCAGAGATAGAGCCATGGCAGCGGACGCCGCGACTCGCTTGAAAACGGTCATTCACTCAAACAGACATGCGGTTGGATCACGGACCCGAGCATTGCCCAAGGGCGCTCGTCCGGGCTTCCCCCCGACTGCGTAACCCACCGGATCGCACCCGATAAGCACAACGCGAAATTACGATGGGGGGCTCGTGGCCGATCCGGCCGCGTTCGTCAATGTTGCAGGATCGTTTCAGCGGTGAAGCGTTCCGCCGCAGCGCCATCCAGTTCCAGGACCCACAGGTCCGGATCGCGCGCCCGGCGGCGCCGCCAATAGCTTAAAATATCGTTTGCAGGCGTCGATTCGATCAGCGCGGTCTTGCCATCGGGACCGATACCCCGCTCTAGCACCCGTTCGCGCCGGTGCGACGTGACGGGGTCGGTATCGATGACGATCACCAACATGCCCCCGGCCTGCGGATCGCCCTTGGCCAGCACCATGCCCATGCCGCCGCTGTCATTCATCCGGCGCAACAGGGCGGTGACCAGCATTCCGCTCGGCAGACGGCTGTCCATCGCGCTCAGACCGTCCGATAGCCGGGCAGGCCCGCCAGCGCGATCTGCGAGCGCATGAAAGTGCCGGTGCCGCGCGCGACCTCTTCGCCGCTGGCATCGATCAGCCGTGCATCGGCGACGAACACCCGTCGCCGCCCGCTGACCCAGCGGCCCTCGGCCACGACCTCCCCCGCCTTGATCGGGCGGGTCAGCAGCAGGTTGAACTGGGTGGTCAGCAGGAAGCGGTCGGTGACCAGGCTGTTGCAGGCATAAAAGGCCGCATCGTCGAGCATCTTGAAATAGCTGGTGCCATGCGCCGCGCCGGCCGCGTGATAATGCCGCTCGTCCACCCGAAAGCGGATGCGCGCGACGCCCGGCTCGGTAATCTCCAGCGTCGAGTCGAACAGGCGATTGATCGGGGCTTCGGCATAGAGCGTCTCGAGCGCCCGGAAATGCGCGGCCTCGCCCTCAGGCCGCGGCGTCACGCGCCTCGTCCTGGGTGAGCAGCGCCCAGATCGCATCGGGCGACCCCGCCCCGCGCAGCTTGGCGACGAAGCCCTTGTCGCGCAGCCGCCGCGAAATCCGGGCCAGCGCCTTCAGATGCGCGGATCCCGCATCGGCGGGCGAGAACATCGCAAAGACCAGATCGACCGGCATGTCGTCGACCGCCTGGAAATCGACCGGCTGTGCCAGACGCGCAAAGACACCGACGATCTGGGTCAGTCCGGGCAGCTTGCCGTGCGGGATGGCGACGCCCCCGCCGAAACCGGTCGACCCCAGCTTCTCGCGTTCGAGCAGCACATCGGCCAGCAGCTTGGCATCCTGCCCCGCAGGCCCGGCGGCAGCCGCCGCCAGCGCCTGGAACAGGGTCTTCTTGTTGGCGGCGCTGACGCCCGCCAGCACCGTATCGTGGCGCAACAGATCGCTGAAGTCGTTCATGGTCTTTCCGGTGCGCCCCCGCGCGGCCCGCCTAATAACGGGCCACGCGGAAGAACGATAGAGCTTATCCGGCCGTGCCGCCGCGTTGCGGCTCGACCCAGCCGATGGTTCCGTCACCACGGCGATAGACCATGTTATACGATCCCGTGCCCGAATTCTTGAACAACAGGGCCGCAGTATTGCGCAGATCGAGCATCATGACCGCATCGGAGACACTGGCGTCGGGGATATCGACGCGGGTTTCGGCGATGATCAGGGGTGCATCGCCCGCCTCGTCCTCATCCACCTGTTCGGCAAAGAGGGTGTAGCCCGCATCATAGGCCCCGGCCTCGGCCAGTTCGATCGCCTGCCCCGCATTGCGGTCCTTCAGGCGGCGCGAATAACGGCGCAGCTGCTTTTCGATCTTGGTCGCGGCGCCGTCAAAGGCGAGGTGCGCGTCCTGGGCTTCGTGACGGCCTTTGAGCACCAGGCCGCGGGTGACGTGCATCACGATATCGCATTTGAAGCCGACGTCATGCGGCCCCTTGCCGAACGTCACCTCGGACGAGATGGCGCGGGCGAAATATTTCTCGGCGATACCCTGAAGCCGGTCCGTCACATGGGTCCGCAGCGCGTCGCCCGTTTCGACCTGATGACCAGAAATCCGGATATCCATCGTCTTCTCCTTGATGCACTCTGATGGGACGGTCCTTTTGGCCTGTCCCGTGGCGTCAACCGGACGCCTCGGCCCCCCAAACCGGATCGGTTATGCCCTTTAGAAACGCCGCATGGGCGGCAAGTTCCGCCTCGCTCGGCCGGAAGATGCGCGGCGGGCGGACTTTTGCGGGCGCGCGGGCGACGATCACCGGGCCGGTGTCCGCGCTCGCCTCGGCGAGCAGGCCCAGGCCGATCTGCCGCCCGCCCATCAACTCGACATAGACCTGCGCCAGCAGCTGCGCGTCGAGCAGCGCGCCGTGCAGCACACGGTGCGAGCGGTCGATGCCATAACGCGAGCAGAGCGCGTCGAGCGTATGCTTGGCCCCGGGATGCTTGCTGCGCGCGATCGCCAGCGTGTCGACCATCCGCGTCTTCTCGCAGACCGGCGGGAAGCCCAGCGCGCCCAGCTCGCCATTGATGAAGCCGAAGTCGAAGGTCGCGTTGTGCGCGATCAGCGGCGCGTCGCCGATGAAGTCCAGAAAATCGGCCACCCCGGCCGAAAAGACCGGCTTGTCCTTCAGGAACGCGTCAGACAATCCGTGGACCGCCTGCGCCTCGGCCGGCATCGACCGTTCGGGATTAAAATAGGCGTGATAGGTGCGCCCGGTCTCGACCCGGTTGACCAGTTCGACACAGCCGATTTCGACCAGCCGGTCGCCTTCCGAAAATTTGAACCCTGTCGTTTCGGTGTCGAAAACGATCTCTCTCATGACCCGACTATCGGCCTTCGGATGCGGTGATGCAAGCGATCAAAGACCGCACTTTTTCGCGGGTTTCGGCCAATGGAATGTCGGTCGCGACGACATGATCGGCGCGCGCACGCTTATCCCGATCGGGCCATTGACGCTTCAGAATGGCATCGAATTTGGCCCGGGTCATTCCCGGCCTTGCCAACACCCGCGCCTCCTGGATTTCGGGTTTTGCCGAAACCACCAACACCTTATCCACAGCCTTGTCACCGCCGGTTTCGAACAGCAACGGCACGTCGACCACCACCAGCGGAGCCCCGGCATGCGCCGCCAGAAAGGCCGCGCGTTCGGCCTGCACGGCGGGATGCACGATCGCCTCGAGTCGGCGCATCGCCGAATCATCGCCCAGCACCGCCTGCCCCAGCGCGGCGCGATTCACGCCATCGGGTCCGGTGGTGCCGGAAAAGGCCGACTCAATCGTCGCGACCAATGTTCCACCTGGCCCCTGCAAGCGGTGAACGCAGGCATCGGCGTCAAACACCGGCACTCCTTCGTCGCGAAACATCTGCGCGACGGTCGACTTGCCCATGCCGATCGAGCCGGTCAGCCCCAAAACGATCATAGCCGCACGGTCATCGCAGCAGGATCTCGCGCAGCTCGCCGTCCCGGTCGCGCGGCGGGGGGATGCCGAAGAACCGCTCGAACGCCACCGCTGCCTGTCCGATCAGCATCTCCAGCCCGTCGATCGTCGCCAGCCCCCTCGCCCGCGCCGCCGCCAGCAGCGCGGTTTCGAGCGGCGCATAGACGATGTCATAGACGACCGCGTCCTCCGGCAGGGCGGACAGGTCGAGGTCGAGCGGCGGCTGGCCGGTCATGCCCAGGCTGGTCGCGTTGACGACCAGGGCGCTGGGCGGCACGGCGTCACCGATCGGCAGCGCCTGCCCCTCCAGTCCGAAGGAGGACAATAGCGCCGCCCCCTTGTCCACATTGCGATTGAACAGCGTCACCGGCCCGACGCCGATCCCTGCCAGGGCATATAGGACCGCCCGCCCGGCCCCCCCTGCCCCGATCACCGTCACCGGCTTGCCCGCCAGATCGAAGGCTTTGAGCGGCGCGGCAAAACCCGCCGCATCGGTGTTGGTGCCAACCAAAGCGCCGTCCGCATCGCGAAACGCCGTGTTGGTCGCCCCGATCGCGGTACGTATATCCTCACGATCCTCGACATGCTCCAGCGCGGCAATCTTGTGCGGCACGGTGATGTTGCAGCCGCGCCAGTCCGGATCGGCCTTCCGCTCGGCGAAATAGGCGGGCAGCGCATCCGGCGTGACATGGGTGGCGCGATACGCCGCCTCGATCCCCAGCGCCTTTAGCCAGAAACCGTGGATTTTCGGGGATTTGCTATGGGCAATCGGGTCGCCGATCACCTCCGCATAAGGAAGGGCCATCAGGCGGGCATCCAGCCGCGTTCGCGCAAATAGCCCAGCACGGGAAGCAGCGGCATGCCGAGAATGGTGAAATGGCTGCCCTCGATCCGCGAGAAGAGCTGCACCCCCGGCCCCTCGATCCGGAAACAGCCGACGCAGCCCGAAATGGCGGGCCATTCCTGATCCAGATAGCGGTCGATGAACGCACCCGAGAGCGGGCGGACATGGAGCTTGGCGCGCTCGACATGCCGCCACACGGGACGGCCATGCTCGGCGATGACGGCGGCGCTCCACAGCTCATGGCTCCCGCCGCTCATCCGCGCCAGATGCTCGGCCGCCTCCTCGCGGCTCTCCGGCTTGTCGAGCAGCGTGCCGTCGGCGAGCGCGACGATGGAATCGGACCCCAGCACCGGCACCGGCCCGGCATTGGCGGAAACCTTTACCGCCTTCATCTCGGCCAGCGCATCGGACAGGTCGCGTGGGGAAGCCCCAGCCATCGCCGCCTTGACCCCGGCTTCGTCCACCCGCGCAGGCAACGCTTCATAGGCCACGCCCGCCGCGTCGAGCATCGCCCGGCGCGAGGCGCTTTGCGAGGCGAGGATGATCATGCGTCGGACTTTCTCTGGTTCACGAGGGAGATGATCGCCGCCGCCGTTTCCTCGATCGAGCGGCGGGTGACGTCGATCACCGGCCAGTCATTGTCGGCGAACATCCGCCTGGCGAAGGTGAGTTCGCGGTTTACCGCCTCCTGCTCGACATAATCGGTGTCGGGCGCCTGGTTGAGCGAGAGCAGCCGGTTGCGCCGGATCGCGATCAGCCGATCGGCGCTGGTGGTCAGGCCCACGACCAGCGGCTTTTTCAGCGTGAAGAGGAAGGGGGGCGGGGGGCTTTCGACCACGATCGGGATGTTGGCGGTCTTGTAGCCGCGATTGGCCAGATAGATGGAAGTCGGCGTCTTGGACGAACGGCTGACACCCGCCAGCACGATATCGGCCTCTTCCCATTCCTCCCACGCGATGCCGTCGTCATGCGCGATGGTGAACTGGATGGCATCGACCCGCGCGAAATAGGCGGCGTCGAGCACATGCTGGCGGCCGGGCCGCATCTTGGCCTGCACGCCCAGCAAGCCCGACAGCGCGGCATTGACCGGATCGAGCGGTGCGACCGTCGGCAGGCCCAGCGCATGGCAGCGGCTTTCCAGCACACGCCGCGTCGTCGGGTTGACCAGCGTATAGATCACCAGCCCCGGATTCTGCGCGATCTCCTGCAGGATGCGCTCCAAGTGACTCTCGGTGCGCACCATCGGCCAGAAGTGCCGGACGGTTTCCACATCGTCATATTGGGCAAGCGCCGCCTTCGCGATGTTCTCCAGCGTTTCGCCGGTGGAATCGGACAGGAGGTGCAGGTGGAGCCGCGTCTTCATGACCGACCTAATGACTCTGTGGATAACATGGGAAGAATCGGTAGCGTAACTTCGCCGACCGGCCAAGCGGCGGACCGGCGGTGGATAACGACCGATTCGTCCACAATGAATCTCACAGGTCCGATTCTTTTCCACAGCCTGTGAGTTACGGGGGTCATGAATCCGAATCCCGTTGAATCGGCGATTCCCCATGAGTCAACGTGTTGGCATATCGGGGAGAGCCGCATAATCCCGACAACCAACGTGCCAACCACTTCAACAATCCATTCTTAGAATCTTCTTTAATAGAAGAAGGGGGGTCTCCTGACCGACGTTGCGATTCAAAAGCCCCTGCTCGCCGTGCTGAACGGAGAGCGGCAGGCGACACCGCCGATGTGGCTCATGCGACAGGCCGGACGCTATCTGCCGGAGTATCGCGCGCTACGGGCGGAGAAGGGGGGCTTCCTGGCTTTGGCCACCGATCCGGCGGCGGCGGCCGAGGTGACGGTGCAACCGATCCGTCGCTTCGGGTTCGACGGCGCGATCCTGTTCTCCGACATCCTGATGGTCCCCTGGGCGCTGGGGCAGGACCTCAGCTTCGGGGCGGGGGAGGGGCCACGTCTGGCGCCCGCGCTGGTCGATCATGCGCTGAATGCCCTGGAGCGTGTCCCTGAGCGGCTCGATCCGGTCTATGCCACCGTGGCGGGGGTGAAGGCGCAATTGCCTCCACAGACCAGCTTCCTCGGCTTTGCGGGCTCTCCCTGGACGGTCGCGACCTATATGGTGGCGGGGCAGGGGTCGAAGGATCAGGGCGAGACGCGGCGTTTCGCCTATGCCGACCCGGCGGGGTTCGGGGCGATCATCGATGCGATCGTGACCATGACCATCGACTATCTGGCGGGACAGGTCGAAAACGGGGTCGAGGCGGTGCAGCTGTTCGACAGCTGGGCGGGCTCGCTGTCCCCCGCGCAATTCGAGCGCTGGGTGATCGCGCCCAATGCCGCGATCGTCGAGGGTTTCCGGGCGCGCTGTCCCGGCGTGCCGGTGATCGGCTTCCCCAAGGGCGCCGGGGGCAAGCTGCCCGCTTATGCGCGGGAGACCGGCGTGGACGCGGTCGGACTGGACGAGACGGTCGATCCGGTCTGGGCCGACACCTATCTGCCCAAGGGTTTGCCGGTGCAGGGCAATCTCGATCCCCTGGCGCTGATCGCCGGGGGCGAGGCGCTGGACGGGGCGGTGGATCATATCCTGGCGGCCTTCACCGAACGGCCGCATATCTTCAACCTGGGCCATGGCATCCTGCCCGACACGCCGATCGCGCATGTCGAGCGGCTAATCGCCCGCGTACGGAGCGCATGATGATCGGACTGTTGGGGGCCGCCTATGAATGGGTGAAGGCGGCGCATATCATCTTCGTGATCTTCTGGATGGCCGGGCTGTTCATGATGCCGCGCTATCTGGTCTATCATCAGGAGGCGCTGGTCGCGGGCGACGCCACCGACGCCGCGCGCTGGGTCGAGCGCGAGGGCAAGCTGCGCAAGATCATCCTGACCCCGGCGATGATCGTGGTCTGGGTGCTGGGGCTGCTGCTGGCGGGCTCGCTGGGGCTGTTCTCGGGCGTGCCGGGGCTGGGATGGCTCCATGCCAAGCTGTTCTTCGTGCTGCTGCTCAGCGGCTATCATGGCTGGATGGTTGGCTACTCCAAAACACTGGCGCGGGGTGAGATGAAGCTGAGCGGCAAGCAGTTGCGCATGATCAACGAAGTACCTGCGCTCGCCGCGACGATCATCGTCGTGCTGGTGGTGATCAAGCCGTTCTGAACTCCTCTCCCCCTTCTTGAGGCGGGAGGGGTTGGGGGAGGGAAAAGCCACAGGCACTGGTCTCGGTGAGACTCTTTGCCCTCCCCAAACCCCTCCCGCCTGCGGGAGGGGCTTTAGACGGCTTTCCCCATTGACTTGGGGCACCCCCAATCCTAACTCCTCCCCCGTACGGCGCGGTCCTCGCGTCGGGTACGCTTCCTTATCGACAGCCTCGTTTCGCCGCGATCCTCGCCGACCGACGCCCTCCGACCATCCGGACCGATCATGCATCTGAAAGACCTCAAGAAGAAAACCCCCGCCGACCTCGTGCAGCTGGCCGAGGAATTGGGGGTCGAGAGCGCGTCCACGCTGCGCAAGCAGGACCTGCTGTTCGCCATCCTGAAGGAGCAGGCGGAGAAGGGCGACCAGATCATGGGCCTGGGCACGATCGAGGTGCTGCCCGACGGTTTCGGCTTCCTGCGCTCGCCGGAGGCGAATTACCTCGCCGGGCCGGACGACATCTATGTCTCGCCCAACCAGGTCCGCAAGCACGGCCTGCGCACCGGCGATACGGTGGAAGGCGAGATCCGCGCGCCCAAGGACGGCGAGCGCTATTTCGCGCTGACCAAGCTGACCAGCGTCAATTTCGACGATCCGGAGGCGGTCCGCCACCGCGTCAATTTCGACAATCTGACGCCGCTCTATCCCGAGCAGAAGCTGATCCTCGACCCCGCCGACCCGACCCAGAAGGACAAGTCGGCGCGTGTCATCGATATCGTCTCGCCGCAGGGCAAGGGCCAGCGCACGCTGATCGTCGCGCCCCCGCGCGTGGGTAAGACGGTGATGCTGCAGAACATCGCCAAGGCGATCACCGACAACCATCCCGAAGTCTTCCTGATCGTCCTCCTTATCGACGAGCGTCCGGAAGAAGTCACCGACATGCAGCGCTCGGTGCGCGGCGAGGTCGTCTCCTCGACCTTCGACGAACCGGCACAGCGCCACGTCCAGGTCGCCGAGATGGTGATCGAAAAGGCCAAGCGCCTGGTCGAGCACAAGAAGGATGTCGTCATCCTGCTCGACTCGATCACGCGTCTGGGCCGCGCCTACAACACCGTCGTCCCGTCCTCGGGCAAGGTGCTGACCGGCGGTGTCGACGCCAATGCGCTCCAGCGGCCCAAGCGCTTCTTCGGTGCAGCGCGCAATATCGAGGAGGGCGGTTCGCTCTCGATCATCGCCACCGCGCTGATCGACACGGGCAGCCGCATGGACGAGGTCATCTTCGAAGAGTTCAAGGGCACCGGCAACTCGGAAATCGTCCTCGACCGCAAGGTGGCGGACAAGCGCATCTTCCCGGCGATGGACGTCGGCAAGTCGGGCACCCGCAAGGAAGAGCTGCTGGTCGAGAAGGACAAGCTGTCCAAAATGTGGGTGCTGCGCCGCATCCTGATGCAGATGGGCACGATCGACTCGATGGAGTTCCTGCTCGACAAGATGAAGAACTCGAAGACCAACGAGGATTTCTTCGACTCGATGAACCAGTAAGGGTTGGGGGCTCAGTCCCCCACCGACGCTACGGTTTGATGGGTTCGCTGGCGGCAAACAGGCCCGCTTGCGAACCCATTTTCGTTTTGGGGCGTTAGCAGGCCCGATCCCACCCCCTTTCGGGATCGTGCCGGTCCAAGCACGGCACGGCCGCGTCGTTGCTTAACACGCGACGCGGCCAAACGGGGGTGAAGAGAGCATCAGAGCAACTCCCAAACCCAGCCACACCAACGTCCGTTCGCACTGAGCGAAGTCGAAGTGCACGCCCCATCGCTGGCCAAAGGATTCCCGTGGCCTTCGACTTCGCTCAGGCTGAACGGATGTTGGGAATTGAGGAAAGGTGCCCCAGGCCCCTTACGGCCGGGTACGCCCGCCACCCATGCCGCCGCCCTGGCCGCCACCGGCGCCCGGCGCACCGACCGCGCCGATATTGCCGAATAGATCCTGGAAGAAGCCGCGCTGGCGACCCAGGGTCGGGGTGGTCTTGCCATAGGGCGAGATGTCGGCGACCTGATCGACGCCGGCGCGGCGGATCGTCGCGACGTTGCCCGCCTGGTCGAAGCTGATCTGCAACGTGATCTGCGAGACGGGCTTGGGCAGGGTATAGCCCAGGTTGCGGCTGTCGCGGGCGACATAATACCAATCGCCACCGCCGAACTGGCTGGAGATGGTCGGCGTGCCCAGTGTCTGGAGCACCGACTGGCGGTTGTCGACGCCCGGCTGGATCGAGTTGACGAGATCGACATCGACCACATAACCCTGATGCGACCGCAGCGGCGTACAGGCCGACGCCGCCAGGGCCATGATCAGGCCCAGCCCGAGGGCGCGGGTGGAAGAAACGCTCATCATTATCTCCGGGCCGGACGATCGGCCGCACAGGCAGCTATACAGGCGGTCGATCCGCTCGACCGTCACCCCCTCGATATGCCAAGGGAAAGGCGCATACAAGCAATTCGCGCGCAACCGGTCGTGCGGCAGCAAGGGGAGGGGCACATGGCCTGGGGCTGGCTCAAGCAGGGGATCGCCCGCTATTTCGGGCGTGACGCGGATGCGGCGCTGCCGCTGTACAACGCCGTCGTGCTGCGCGCGCGGGCCGAACATTGGTATCTGGACGGGGCGGTGCCCGATACGGTCGATGGCCGGTTCGACATGATCGCGGCGGTCCTGTCGGTGGTGCTGATCCGGCTGGAGGCCGAGCCCGAGGGCGTAGCGCCCGCCGCGCGGCTGACCGAGCGCTTCGTCACCGACATGGACGGACAGCTTCGCGAACTCGGCATCGGCGACATCGTGGTCGGCAAGCATATCGGCAAGATGATGGCGATGCTGGGAGGGCGCCTGACCGCCTATCGCGAGGGGCTGGCCGGGGATAAGGCGGTGATGGACGCCGCCTTGGTCCGCAACCTGTATCGCGGCGCGGCGCCTGCGGATACGGATGCCGTTGCCCATGTTCGTGACGCGCTTCGCACCCTACATGAGCAATTGGCGGCCGTTTCGCTCGCCCGATTGACCCTTGGAGACCTGCCGTGACCCCCGAATGGAGCCGCCCCGAAAAGATCGACACGATCGGTGAGCGCGAAAAGCCCGTCTCGATCGACACGACTGCGGACGAACGCCGGGCGCTGGCCGGGCGGTTCGGGCTGCTCGCGGTCGAAGCACTGTCGGCCGATCTGGTCGTGCGGCGCGATGCGGCGGGCATCCTGGTCACCGGCACGGTGCGCGGGTCGGTGGTTCAGCCCTGTTCGGTGACGGGCGACCCGGTCCCGGCCAAGGTCGACGAGCCGGTGGCGCTGCGTTTCGTCGAGCCCACCGGGCACGGTGCCGACGAGGAAATCGAACTGTCCGAGGATTCGCTCGACACGATCGAGATCGAGGGCGGCACGATCGACCTGGGCGAGGCGGCGGCCGAAACCATGGCCCTGTCGCTCGATCCCTTCCCGCGCAGCCCGAACGCGGCGGCAACTCTCAAGGAAGCGGGCGTGATCAGCGAGGACGAAGCCGGGCCATTCGGCGCGCTGGCTGGACTGAAGGCGAAACTGGAAGGGAAGGGGTAACCAATTCCTCCCCAAGCTCGCTTGGGGAGGGGGACCGCCGGGCGTCGGCCCGGTGGTGGAGGGGAAGGCGGGCTACGGCGTATCCGGCCCCAGCGTCGGGTCCAGATCGCGTGGCCGGATGAACGCCACCAGCGTCGCACTATGCGCCCGGACCTCGGCCCAGCGATCGACCGGCAAGGTCATCTGCGCTACCGTCGCGGTCGGGTATTTGTCCTCCACCCGCTCGCGCAATTCACCGTCGAGCGTCAGGTCGAGGACCAGATCCTCCAGCCCCGGATTATGCCCGACCATCAACACATGGTCCGCTGCGTCGGGCATCGCCTGGACCAGATCGAGCAGGCTGGGGGCGGAGGCCAGGTACATCGCCTTGTTCCAGACCGGCTCCAGCTTTTCGCCATAACCGCTCCACACCTCGTCCAGCGTTTCGATCACCCGCACGGCGGGGGAGGCGAGGACATGGTCGAACGCGAACCCTTCGGCCTTCAGATGCCGCCCGATCATCGCCGCCGCGCGCCGTCCCTTGGCATTGAGCGGACGATCGAAATCGCGGGCGACGGGATCGTCCCAGCTCGACTTGGCATGGCGAAGGAGCGTCAGCGTCTTCATCGATCCGGAAACTCCGTCGCGGCGGCTGGCAGGATTTGGCTATCCCCATGCCCTATCGGCGCGTCGGAGGAAAGCCGCCCCGCGACCCGCGCGACCGCTTCGTCGAGGGTCACGCGGGAAATCGCGACACCCGGTGGAAAGGCGTCGAGCAGCCGCGACGGCATGGCGGCGGACAGCAGCACGAACGCCCCGCGATCATCGGCGCGCCGGATCAGTCGTCCGAACGCCTGCGCCAGCCGCGCGCGGACGATCCGGTCGTCATAGGCGCTGCCGCCGCCCGCCAGCTTGCGCGCGGCGTGCAGCACGGTGGGCTTGGGCCAGGGCACGCCCTCCATCACCACCAGCCGGAGGGACGAGCCGGGCACGTCCACCCCGTCGCGCAACGCATCGGTGCCGAGCAGCGACGCCGATGGATCGTCGCGAAAGATATCCACAAGCGTGCCGGTGTCGATCGGATCGACATGCTGCGCGTGCAGCGCCAGCCCGTCGCGCGCCAGCCGGTCGGCGATCCGGCCATGCACACCGCGCAACCGCCGGATCGCGGTGAACAGCCCCAGCGTCCCGCCCTTGGCGGCCGCGATCAGCCGGGAATAGGCATTGGCGAGTTGTGGAATATCACCACGCTTCACATCGGTGACGATCAGCACTTCGGCACGGTTCGGATAATCGAACGGGCTCTCCGCGACGAAATGGGCGGGGCCACGCGCCAGGTGCGGCGCGCCTGTCCTGGCCTCCGCCACGTCCCAATTTCCCCCGGCCCGCAAGGTCGCCGAGGTGACGAGTGCGCCATGCGCAGGCTTCAGCACGATCTCGGCAAAGGGGCGGGTGGGGTCGAGCCAGTGGCGATGCAGGCCGATATCATATTCACGCCCCTCGACCCGATCGACCGCCAGCCAGTCGACGAAATCGGGATCGACCGGCCCGCCGATCCGCGCGAGCAACGACAGCCAGGCGGCGACCGTTTCCGCGCGCCATGCGATCGAGGCGATGGCGCCTTCCACCCGGGCGCGCGCTTGCCCGTCGAGCCAGTCGGGGGCTTCCTGCAACACCGCCTCCAGCCGCTGGCCCAAGGTCACGAGTGGCCGCAGCAGGGCGTCGAGCGCATGGGCGGCGGGCCCGGCGGCCTCGATCAGCGCGGGCGAGGGATCGGCCAGTTCGGTCTCCAGGCCATAACCCGCATCGCCCGGTTGCTCGGCGCGGGCAAAGGCAAGCCCACGTACCGCCGCGAGCAACGTCTCGATCGGGCCGAAGGGCTGGCCCTCCGCCAGTCGTCCCAGCCAGCCTTCGCTCGCCAGCGCGTGCGCCGCCTGCACCGCATCGCCGATCGCGCGGTTGCCGCCCTCGTCATAGCTGGCGACATCGGACAGTCGCGCGGCGAGGCCCCGGCGACGCCCCCGCGATCCGGCTTCGGGGCCAAGTATCCAGCGGCGTAGCTCGATCGTCTCGGACCCGGTCAGCGCGGTGGCGAACATCGAGTCCGCCGCGTCGAACAGGTGATGACCCTCGTCGAAGACGTAGCGCGTTGGCCGCGTCTGCGTTTCGCGACCACGTGCGGCGTTGACCATGACCAGTGCGTGATTGGCGATGACGATGTCCGCCTGCACCGAGGCGCGCGCCGCATGCTCAATGAAGCATTTCCGGTAATGCGGGCAGCCCGCATAGACGCACTCGCCGCGCCGGTCGGTCAGCGCGGCCGAGCCGTTGCGACGGAACAAGGTGGTCAGCCAGCCGGGCAGGTCGCCCCCGACCATGTCGCCATCGGCGCTATAGGCCGCCCAGCGCGCGACCAGCTGCGCCAGCACCGCCGCGCGTCCGGCAAACCCGCCTTGCAGCGCATCCTCCAGATTGAGCAGGCACAGGTAGTTCTCGCGGCCCTTGCGGGTGACGACGCGTTCCTTGCGCAGCACGGCATCCGGGAAGATGCGCGCGGTCTCGCCGCTCAACTGGCGTTGCAGCGCCTTGGTATAGGTCGAAATCCACACCGCGCCGCCCGCCCGCTCGGCCCAGAGGCTGGCGGGGGCGAGATAGCCGAGCGTCTTGCCAATACCGGTCCCCGCCTCGGCCAGCACCATATTGGGCGTGTCGCGAACGGCGCGCGGTGCGAAGGCGGCGGTGACGGCGGCCGCATAGGCGCGCTGGCCGGGGCGCTCCTCGGCCCCGTCGCCGGTCAGGCGTCGCAGCCGCTCCTCCGAATCCTGCGGCGGCAGGTCGATGGTGCGCGGGGCGGGGCGGGGGGCGTCCTCCTCCCATTCGGGCAGCGCGCTGAACAGCCAGCGCTCGTTGCGCTCCGGCCGGGTGAGGCGCGGGCCGATCAGCGGCGCCCAGGGCCAGCGGAGCCGGGCAAGGCTCTGTGCAGCGGTCCACGCACCCTCGCGCTCGGGCCAGGCTCCGTCCGGCATGGCGAGCAGCTTTTCGGTCGCCTGAAGCAGAAAGGCGGCCACGTCCGCATCGCTTTCCGGTGGCTCCAATCCACAGGCGCGGGCGAGACCGTGCGGCGTCGGAACCGCGAATTGCGCGGGGCGCAGAAAGGCGAAGAGTTCGAGGATGTCGAGCCCGGACAGTTCGGCATAGCCCAGTCGCTGGCCGATCAACGGCGCGTTGAGCAGGATCACCGGCGTTTCGGACGCCAGCCCGATCGCCTCGCCGCGTGAGACGGCGCGGGTCTGTCCCCCGGTGGAGATCCACACACCGCTATGGCTGGCATGAAGGGCGGGGTGGGGGAGTGAAGTCACGTTTTCGATGTGGGGGAGTGGGAACAGGTTGGCAACGGGGTTCGGGGAATTTGAAGCGGCCCATTGAGCAAATAGCTCTCGGCGATGCCCTCCCCAAACCCCTCCCGCCTGCGGGAGGGGCTTACCGGGTGAGGCGCGCTTGTCTTTTCAACTAGGCACTCCCCTCCCGCAGGCGGGAGGGAATGGGGGAGGGAAGGCCAAGCAATACCACCCTCTCTGTTCCACGTGGAACAAACTCACCCTGTGGATAACTCTGTGCATGAGCGGCGAGCAGTCCGTGGAAATCGCAAAATACATTGTGCATCACGCCCCGGCTTGCCAGAGGCAAAAGCATGACAGACGAACTCCGCTCCACCGCTCTCGAGTCCAAGGCCTGGCCCTATGAGGAGGCTCGCAAGCTCCTCAAACGCTATCCCGACGGCAAGCCGGGCGGTGCGCCGATCCTGTTCGAAACCGGCTATGGCCCCTCGGGTCTGCCGCATATCGGCACGTTCAACGAAGTACTGCGCACCACTATGGTCCGTAATGCCTTCCACGCGCTTTCGGATCAAAAGACTCGGCTGATTGCCTTTTCGGACGATATGGACGGCCTGCGCAAGGTGCCGGACAATGTGCCGAACCAAGAAATGCTGCGCGAGCATCTCGGCAAGCCGCTGACCCAGGTGCCCGATCCGTTCGAGAAGTTCGACAGCTTCGCTGCGCACAACAACGCGCTGCTGCGCCAGTTTCTCGACCGCTATGGCTTCGATTACGAATTCGCCTCGTCGACGGAGTACTACACGTCCGGCCGGTTCGACGATGCGCTGCGGCTGGTGCTCAAGCATTTCCAGGGCATCCAGGACGTGATGCTCCCGACGCTGCGTGCCGAGCGCCGCGCCACCTATTCGCCGGTCCTGCCGATCAGCCCCAAGTCGGGCATCGTGTTGCAGGTGCCGGTCGAGGTGATCGACGCCGAGGCAGGCCTGATCGCCTTCGAGGAAGAGGGCGAGCGGATCGTCCAGTCGGCGCTGGGCGGCCTGTCCAAGCTGCAATGGAAGGTCGACTGGGCGATGCGCTGGGTCGCGCTGGGCGTGGATTACGAGATGGCGGGCAAGGACCTGATCGACTCGGTCACCCAGTCGTCCAAGATCGCGCGCGTCCTCGGCGGCCGTCCGCCGGAGGGCTTCAACTATGAGATGTTCCTCGACGAGCATGGCGAGAAGATTTCCAAGTCCAAGGGCAACGGCCTCAGCCTCGACCAGTGGCTGACCTATGGGCCGGAAGAGAGCCTGGCCTTCTTCGCCTATCGCGAGCCTAAAAAGGCCAAGCAGCTGCACATGGGCGTCATCCCGCGGGCTGTGGACGAATATTGGCAGTTCCGGGTCAACTATCCCAACCAGTCGCTTAAGGAGCAGCTGGGCAATCCGGTTCACCATATCCATGACGGCAAGCTGCCCGAGGGTGAGCTGCCGGTGACGTTCGGGCTGCTGCTCAACCTTGTCGGCGTGATGGGTGAGGCCACCAAGGAACAGGTCTGGGGCTATCTCGCCAATTACGTTCCGGAAGCGTCGGCGGAGAAATATCCCGAGCTCGACCGGCTGATCGACCATGCGCTGGCCTATGCCCGCGATTTCGTCGCGCCCACGCTCCAGCGCCGCGCGCCCGAGCCGCATGAGGCGGAGGCGCTGCGCCAGCTGGATGCGCAGTTGGCCGCATTGCCCGAGGGGGCGACCGCCGAGGACATCCAGAACATCGTCTATGAGATCGGCAAGACCGACGCCTTCCCGTCGCTGCGCGACTGGTTCAAGGCACTGTACGAGACGCTGCTGGGATCGGCGCAAGGACCGCGCATGGGCAGCTTCATCGCGCTTTACGGTGTGGACAACAGCCGCAAACTGATCGCCGAGGCGCTGGCCAAGGCGGCGTAAAGATACACCCTCACCCTTCCGGCGCTTCGCGCCTCCCTCCCTCTCCCAATGGGAGAGGGAAGGGGCCCACCCGCAGCGCGGGTGGGAAGGGTGAGGGTGGTTCCTATTTAGCGGAGATGCTCCGCGAAGAACGCCATGGTGCGTTCGTCCGCCAGCTTGGCGGACTCATCCGACCGACGCTGACCAAACTCGGTCGCGAAGCCGTGATCCTCACCGGCATAATCATACAGCGTGACCTTGGGGTGATCGTCCAGCCCCTCATGCATCCGCGCTTGCGCGTCCTTGTCGACGAAGTGATCCTCCTGCGGAATGTGGAGCAGGACCGGCTTGGCAATGGCGTGCTTCTCGCCCAGCAGGCCGTCGATGCCGACGCCATAATAGCCGACACTGGCATCCACATCGGTGCGCGTGGCGGTCATGAAGGCCAGTCGCCCGCCCAGGCAATAGCCGACGACGCCGACCTTGAAGTCCGCGCCATGCTCGTCGCGGATCGCCTTGATCGTCGCCTCGATATCGCGAATGCCGCCGTCCTGGTCGAACTGGCCCATCAGGTCGAGTGCCTGTTGCATCTCGTTGGGGACGTCGGGGTCCAGTTCGATGCCGGGGGCGATCTTGTGGAAAAGATCGGGGGCGACGGCCAGATAGCCCGCCTCGGCCAGCGTGTCGCATTTGCGGCGGATGCCCGCATTCACGCCGAAGATTTCCTGGATGACGATGATCGCGGCGGTCGGCTGACCTTCCGGCTCGGCATAATAGGCGTTGAACTGGCCTTCGCCGTGGGTGGCGGCGATGGTCTTGGTGGCAGTCATGCGGGTCTCCTGTGGTCGTCGCGACGATAACGCCTTATGCCATTCTTGGTCGCGTGATGGAGGATGGCGCATGAAAGTGAATGTGGAAATCGACTGCACGCCCGAAGAGGCGCGCCGCGCCATGGGCCTGCCCGACCTGACGCCGATCCACGAACGCTATGTCCAGATGATGCTCGACACGATGCAGTCCGGCGTGAAGCCCGAGATGATCGAGGCGATGATGCGCAATTGGGCACCGATGGGCGAGGCGAGCATGACCATGTGGCGCCGGATGTTCGAGGGGCAGAAGGGCTGACCCTGAGCATGACCGACACGATCTTCGCCGTCTCCAGCGGACAGCCGCCCGCCGCCATCGCGGTGATCCGCGTGAGCGGCCCGGCCGCCTTCGCAGCCGCCGAGCGGCTGGGCGGACGGTTGCCCGAGGCCCGTCGCGTGAGCCTGCGAACGTTAAAGGATGGGGCGGGAGCGGTGCTGGATTCGGCGCTGCTGCTGTGCTTCCTCGGCCCAGCGACGGCGACCGGCGAGGATCTGGTCGAACTGCATTGCCATGGCGGTCGTGCCGTGGTCGCGGCGGTAGAGCGGGCCTTGGCCGAACAGCCGGGCGTTCGCCGTGCCGAGCCGGGGGAGTTTACCCGTCGCGCTTTGCTGAATGGCCGGATCGACCTGGCCGAGGCGGAAGGGCTGGCCGATCTGCTGGAAGCACAGACCGAACGCCAGCGCCGCGCCGCGATCGGTGCGGTCGAGGGGCGGGTGAGCCAGGCGGTGCGTGGCTGGATGGATCGGCTGGCCATGCTGTCGGCGATGATCGAGGCGATGCTCGATTTCGCCGAAGAGGATGACGTGCCGCTCGATCAGGCGGCGGTGGCGCGGATCAAAAGCGAGATGCACGATCTGGCCATCGCCATGCTGGAGGTGGTCGAGCGGCCGCCGGTCGACCGGCTTCACGACGGTATCCGCGTGGTGCTGGCCGGGCCGCCCAATAGCGGCAAGTCGACCTTGCTCAACCTGCTCGTCGAACGCGAGGCGGCGATCGTCTCGCCGATCGCCGGCACGACCCGTGACCGGATCGAGGCGAGCGTGGTGCGCGCCGGGGTCGCCTATGTGCTGACCGATACTGCCGGACTGGCCGAGGATACCGATGACGTGATCGAGGCGATCGGCGTGACCCGTGCGCAAGAGGCGATCCTTCAGGCGGATATCCTGTTGTGGATGGCCGACACGCCACCGCCGCGCGGCGATGCGATCTGGCTCCATTCACGCGCCGATCTGCCGGGGAGGGAAGAACTGCCTGAGGGGCGGCGGCTGGCCGTACGGCGTGATGAGGGGAGCAGTGTGGCCAGCGTCTGGGACGCAATTGCGGACACCGCCACCGGACTGCTGCCGCGCGAAGATGCGATCGGATTCAAGCGGCATCAGCAGGACCAATGCCGCCGCGCCGCCAATGCGCTGATTGCGGCACCGACTGACGATATCCTGCTGATGGCGGAGGAACTGCGGGTCGCGCGACAGGCGCTGGCGGAAGTGCTGGGCGTCAGTGCGACCGAGACGATGCTCGATGCCCTGTTCGGGCGCTTCTGCCTCGGCAAGTGATTGTTCCACGTGGAACGTTAAGCATAGAATGTTGGTGGGGATCGCTTTGACGCTGCCCGGTCCTTCCGGTAGGGCGGGGGCATGTTTGATGTCGTAGTGATCGGTGGTGGTCACGCGGGAACCGAGGCCGCTGCGGCGGCTGCGCGCCGGGGTGCGCGGACGGCCCTTTTGTCCTTCGATCGTCATGGCCTGGGCGCCATGTCCTGCAATCCCGCTATCGGCGGATTGGGGAAGGGCCATATCGTGCGCGAGGTCGATGCCTTTGATGGGCTGATCGGTCGCGCGGCGGATATGGGCGCGATCCATTACCGCATGCTCAACCGCAGCAAGGGCACCGCCGTCCAGGGGCCACGGGTGCAGGCGGACCGGCGGCGTTATGCCGGGGCGATCCAGGCGATGCTCGTGGCGCAACCCAATTTGACCATCGTCGAGGGTGAAGCCGAGGCCCTTGTTCTCGACGGCGATCGGGTCGCGGGTGTGCAGCTGGCCGACGGCACGATCCTGTCTACTCGTGCGGTGGTGCTGGCGACCGGGACCTTCCTGGGCGGACGACTGTTCCGGGGCGAGGAGCGGCATCTGGGCGGTCGCATCGGTGAACGCGCTGCCACTCGCATGGCCGAGCAGTTGCGCGCGCTGGGCTTGCCGATGGCACGGATGAAGACCGGCACCCCACCGCGTCTCGATGGCCGCACTATCGACTGGGCCAAGCTGGACGAGCAGCCTTCAGATACCGATCCCTGGACCATGTCGCCAATGACGGCGGCCCGGCCGCTGCCCCAGATCGCCTGCGCGATCACGCGGACGACCGAGCAGACTCATGCGATCATCGCGGCGGCCTTCCACCGCTCGCCACTGTTCACGGGCGCGATCGAGGCGAACGGTCCGCGCTATTGCCCGTCGATCGAGGACAAGATCAAACGCTTCGCCGACCGCGACAGCCACCAGATCTTTCTGGAGCCGGAGGGGCTGGACGATCCTTTGGTCTATCCGAACGGCCTGTCGACCTCGCTACCGACCGATGTGCAGGAAGCGATGATCGCCTCCATGCCGGGGCTGGAAAGGGCGGTGATCACGCTGCCAGGTTATGCGGTGGAGTATGACCATATCGACCCGCGTGCCCTCGATTCGCGACTGGCACTCGGTGCTTTGGCGGGGGTATTTTGCGCCGGTCAGATCAACGGCACGACCGGCTATGAGGAAGCGGCGGGGCAGGGGCTGATCGCCGGGCTGAACGCCGCGGCACACGCCTGTGATCTGTCACCTGTCATCCTCGACCGGGCATCGAGCTATCTTGGCGTGATGATCGACGATCTGGTGTTGCAGGGCGTGACCGAGCCCTATCGCATGCTGACCGCGCGCGCCGAGTACCGCCTTTCGTTGCGGGCGGACAATGCCGAGACGCGGCTGGGCGGCATCGCCGAAGCGGCCGGGTGTCTCTCCAAAGAGCGGCTGGCCCATCGGCGGCAGCGACAGGAACAGCAGGCAACGTTGCGCGAGCGGTTGTCCGTGGCGCGTACCGCGTCCGATCTGTCGCGCAGCGGTGCCGGGATCGCGCAGGATGGCGCGCGTCGGACGGCTTATGAATGGCTGCGTTTCGACGGTGTGACACTGGCGCATGTTGCGCCCGACGCAGCGGAGGGTTGCGACCCGGCGGTGGTGGCCGAGACGCTGGAGGATGCGCGTTACGCGCCCTATGTCGAACGACAGGCGGAAGAGGTCGCGAGGCTTCGTGCCGATGAGCAAATCCTGTTGTCGCCTGCGCTCGACTATGCCGCCATCCCCGGTCTGTCGCAGGAGATGATCGACCGGCTCAGCCTCGCGCGCCCTGCCTCCTTGGCGGCGGCATCGCGTATTCGCGGCATCACGCCTGCTGCCCTGTCGGCAGTGCTTCTCTACGCTCGAAAGGTCGCCGCATGAACGAGGATCAGGCCCGCGACTGGGCTGTACAGCGGTTCGGGGAGGATGCGGCGGCGCGGATCGACTGGTTCCTCGACCGTGTGGTTGTGGAGAACGATCAGCAGAACCTCATCTCACCTTCGACCATGGGCACGATCTGGAGTCGCCATGCGGTCGACTCGGCACAGCTGATTCCTCTGGCCGATCGGGCTGATGGCCAGTGGATCGATATCGGTACGGGCGGCGGCTTTCCCGGCATGATCGTCGCTATCACCTGGCCTGGGCGGGTCGCACTGGTCGAGCCGCGCAAGAAGCGGGCGGAGTTCCTACAGGAATGCGTCGACGGGCTGGGCATGGGGGACCGGGTGACGGTCCATGCTTCGAAGATCCAAACAGTACCGCTTCGGGCCGACATTATTTCTGCTCGCGCGGTGGCGACAGTCGAAAATCTTTTGCGCGCAGCCGCCCACTGCGGCAAACAGGAAACGCGGTGGCTGCTCCCGCGCGGCCGCCTGGACGAGCGCGAAATCAAGACCCTTAAGCGGCAATGGCGCTTCGTGTTTCACGTGGAACATAGTATCACCTCGGCGGAATCGTCGATCGTGATCCTCGACCGAGTAGAGGCCCGATGATCTGCGTTGCCATCGCGAACCAGAAGGGTGGGGTGGGCAAGACCACCAGCGCCATCAATCTTGCCACCGCGCTGGCGGCGACGGGGCTGAACGTCCTGCTGATCGATCTCGATCCACAGGGTAATGCCTCGACGGGGCTGGGTATTCCCAACAGCCAGCGGATGTTCTCCAGCTATCACGTACTGCTGGGTGAGGCGCGGATCGACGATGCGGTGGTGCATAGCCAGGTGCCGCGTCTGGACGTCGTACCTGCCACGGTCGACCTGTCAGGCGCCGAGCTGGAGCTGGTCGATTTCGAAAATCGCACGCACCGGCTGGACCATGCACTGCGGCGGACGCAGGGCAATTGGGATATCGTGCTGGTCGATTGCCCGCCCTCGCTGGGACTGTTGACGATCAACGCCATGGTGGCGTCCGATTCGCTGTTCGTGCCGCTGCAATGCGAGTTCTTTGCGCTGGAGGGGCTGTCGCAGCTGCTGACCACGGTCGAACGGATTCGCGCGCGATTCAATCCGGGGCTCGCGATCCTGGGCGTGGCCTTGACGATGTATGACCGGCGCAACCGGCTGACCGACCAGGTGTCGGCCGATGTGCGCGCCGTTTTGGGGGGTGTAGTGTTCGATACGGTGATTCCGCGCAACGTCCGGCTGTCGGAGGCGCCCAGCCATGGCCTGCCCGCGTTGATCTATGACCATCGCTGCGTCGGCAGCCAGGCCTATATCGCGTTGGCCCGCGAGCTGATCGCGCGCCTGCCACTGGGCCACCAGCCGGGAGCGGCGGCGGCATGAGCAGCGAGACCACGGCAAAGCGTCCGCGTCCCGGTCTGGGCCGCGGTCTGGGAGCCTTGCTCGGCGATATCGCGCGCGAAGCGCCGATCCGGCCGGGCGATCAGCCGACGCAGGGGGGCGTGCGGATGCTGCCCGTTGGCTCTTTGCAGCCGCATCCCGATCAGCCGCGCCGCCATTTCGAGGAAGCGGCGCTCGACGAACTCGCCGCCTCGATCGCGGCGCGCGGGCTGATCCAGCCGATCGTCGTGCGCCCGCACGGCAAGGACTATCAGATCGTCGCGGGCGAACGCCGTTGGCGTGCGGCCCAGCGCGCGCGGTTGCACGAGGTGCCGGTCGTCGTCCGGGACTTCGACGATGCCCAGACGCTCGAAGTCGCGCTGATCGAGAATATCCAACGGCAGGACCTGAACGCGATCGAAGAAGCGCAGGCCTATCAGCGGCTGGCGGGCGAGTTCGGTCATACCCAGGAGGCGCTGGCCAAGATCGTCCACAAGTCGCGCAGCCATGTCGCCAATCTGCTGCGCCTGCTCGAACTGCCCGATACGGTGCAGGGGCAGGTGGTCAGCGGCGCGCTGTCGATGGGCCATGCCCGTGCGCTGCTGGGCGCGAACGAGGTCGAGGCGCTGGCCGATCAGGTCATCGCGCGCGGCCTGAGCGTTCGTGAGACCGAGAAGCTGACCCGCGAAGCCAAGGGTGGTGGTCGTAAGGGGTCGGACGAGGGCGAGAAGGGCGCCGCCAAGCTGCCGCCGGGGCAGGACGCGGCGGATGCCGATATCGCCGCCCTGGAGGGACAGCTTGCCGATCTGCTCGGCCTGTCGGTGCGTATCGCGCATGGCGAGAAGGGGGGCACGCTGACCCTCAGCTATTCGACGCTCGATCAGCTGGACATGGTATGCCAGCGCCTGACAGGTGAGGGTATTTGAAAGGGATACGCCAGCATCCTTTTAGGACCGGCGCAATTTTCCTTTGATTTTTGAGGGAGTGGGTTCCGCCTGAACCCACTCCCCAACTTCCGCTCAGGGTGAACGGAAGGATGAGGAGGGGCTTCAGAACCCCAGTTCGCGGCGGACGTCCTCATAATCCTGCGCGATCGCAGCGACGCCGATGTCGCGCAATCTCTGGTCATGGCCGATGGCGCAATGCGTGCCCATACACATGCCGATGACATGGCCGCCGCTGGCCACCGCGCCGGTCGCACCGACGGGGGAGTCCTCCAGGATCGCGCAATCCTCGATCCGGACGCCCAGCTGCTCGGCCGCATGGAGATAGAGGTCGGGGGCGGGCTTGCCGCGTGTGACATGCTCGCGGCCGCTATAGATATGCTCGCCGAAGAGGTCGCGCAGGCCGATATGGCGCAGATGCTGGTCGATCCAGACGGTCGGGCTGGATGAGACGATCGCCTTGGGAAAATCGGCGGGGAGCGACTTCACGAACGCCACCGCGCCGCCGATCGCCGCCACGCCCTCGGCCATGGCGCGAACATCCTCGGCCCGGCGTGCTTCGTAAAAACTCTCAGGCAGGGTGTGGCCGATACGCCCCTCGATCGTCGCGATGAAGTCCTTGCCCGCCAGCCCCATATAATGGTGCATCGCTTCCTGTGGAGAATGCGGGTGGCCGTTGGCGGTCAGCCATTCGGCGAGGTGGCGATTGCCTTCATATTCGCTGTCGATCAGGACACCGTCGAAATCGAACAAAAGGGCGGCAAAGCGGCTCATGCGCGCGCTCCGAACAAGGCGCTGCCGATGCGGACATGGCTGGCACCGAGCATCGCGGCGACCTCATAATCCTCGGACATGCCCATGCTGAGCTTCGCCAGCCCCAGTTCGTGCGCCATCTTGGCGAGCAAGGCGAAATAGGGGGCGGCGTCCACCCCATGCGGCGGGATCGCCATCAGGCCGATGATGGGAAGGCCAGCGCTGCGGGCCGCCTCCAGCATCGCAGGGGCCTCGGCGATGGCACAGCCGCCCTTCTGGTCCTCTTCGCCGATATTGACCTGAAGGAAACAGTCGGGCCGCTTTCCGCTCTTGTCCATCGCCTCGGCCAGCGCAGCGATCAGCGAGGGGCGGTCGACCGTGTGGATCACATCGAACAACGCGACCGCATCGGCCGCCTTGTTCGATTGAAGCTGGCCGATCAGGTGAAGCGCGACGCCCGGATAGGCCGCGCGAAGGTCGGGCCATTTGGCGGCGGCCTCCTGCACCCGGTTTTCGCCGAAGACGCGGTGTCCGGCCTCCAGCAGCGGGCGGATCGTGTCGGCATCATGCGTCTTCGACACCGCGATCAGGGTCGGGGTCGCGTGCTGTCCGAGCTTCGCGGCGTGCTGAAGCTGGGCGGAGACGGTGGCAAGGCGGGAAACGCTGTCGTCGGTCATGCCCGGCGCTATAATGCCCCCGATGGCCGACCGATACCCCGTGACATGGCTGATGACCGACGAGCGGCTGGGGGAGGGGCTTTGGACCGCGCTGCGCAGGCTGCCGCCCGGATCGGGGGTGGTGTTCCGTCACCACGCGACGCCCCCGGCCGAGCGGCGTGCGATTCATTGCCGGGTCCGGCGAATCGCCAAAGCGCGGGGGCTGGTTCTGCTGATCGCGGGAGGGGGTTTGCCCGGCGATGGTGTGCATAAGGCAAGGCGGGGCAGGGGGCTGCGAAGCTGGCCTGCGCATGACCGGGCGGAAGCGGTGGCGGGATGGAAGGCCGGGGCCGACCTTTTGTTCGTCTCGCCAGTCTTTCCTACGCGCTCGCATCCGGGTGCTCCGGCATTGGGCTTAGCAAGAGCCATGTGGATCGGACGCGGGCTCGGTCTGCCGCGAATCGCATTGGGCGGGATGAATGCGCAGCGCTTCCGCCGGTTGCGCGGGGTGTTTCAGGGCTGGGCCGCGATCGATGCCTGGAGTTCGTCCCATCCCATGTGCTCGTCATTAAACGGTCGTGCAGACACGCGATGATGGTCGAGCGAGGAGAAACGTCATGATGGTTTTGCTGGTTCTGGCCGCCTTGGCCGAGCCGACGCCGATTTCTGCTGGGCTGGCCGCCTATGTCCGCGACCAGAAACTCACCCGGTATGATTATTCGCTCCGCGATCTGAACGGTGACGGCCGACCCGAGGCGTTAGTCTATGCCAGGCAAGCACGCGAGGATGACCAGGACGTCAGCTTATGTGGCTCGGGTGGGTGCGATCTGACGATCCTGACACTGACGCCGACCGGCTATCACGCTATATCCGATATCAGCATCACGCGTCCGCCCATCCGCGTTCTGAACAGTGGTACGAAGGGTTGGCATGATCTGAGCGTGCTGGTCAGCGGCGGTGGCATCCTGCCCGGCTATCGCCTGCGTTTGCGCTTCGATGGGAAAAGCTATCCGACCAATCCCAGCGTCGCGCCTACCCGACGTTTGAAGGGGCAAGAGCCAGCGGGGGTAACCGTGATCGACGTCAAATTAGACTGACGGGAAATCCATCCCGGGTCCGCGATGAACAGCAGGAGTTAGAAGCGGAAGGCCGTTCCCAGATAGACTGCCTGGCTGTTGCGGCGATCGTCGTCGATCCGGGCCAGACGCTCACGATCCGAGCGATAGCGGACACCCGCCGTCACATCGAGATTGCGGGTCAGCGAATAGGAGCCGCCCATGTCGAGCGAGTAGCTGGACGGCATGTCAATCATCTTCGGTGCGCCGTCGATCGGGCGGTCGGTCGAGGCCTTTACGCGGCCAGTGAAGCGACTCGCGGTATAGCTGACCGCCACATCGGCGCTCTCGCGGCTGCCCGGCAGCCCGGCCAGATCGACACGCGCGATATCGCCCGACAGCGCGACACGCTTCCAGCCGACCGACACGCCCAGATTATAGGAGATCGGGGCCAAGCCGACGGTCGGCGCGGTGTTGGCGGCGACGCGTTCCTCGTTGGTGCGGCTGCTCTGCGCGCGCACCGCGACGGTCACGGGGCGGTTGACGCCGCGCTGGCTCTCCGCCGGGGTGAAGCGCAGGTCACCCGCATCGAGTCCGCTCTTGGCGAAGATGGCGGCGAGTCGGGGGTCTGCAGCGGACGGGGTAAAACCGCCACGGCCGAGCAGGCTGAATCCCCGTGACTTGACCGGATGCTTATTCTGGTCGACCGCACCGATGGCGGGCGCGACCATCGCGGTCGTGGCGGCGAGCGCCCCGATTGCGATTCCGATCACGATACGCCCGAACGACACGGTCCACCCCTTTTATAAGACCCTTTTGCAAGATTGCTCCTAACATGGAATCGAGCGTGAGCGATCCCATTGTTACGCTCGCCGTCGCGAATCTTGTCCGAGTGTTGCGCAACTTCCACAGAATCGGTCGTATCGTCCATGGCGTCCCGGCGCTTGCCGGGGTGTCGGCACCCCTGTAGAGGCTATAGGCAACCCTTATTCCCGTCCTTCATCGCAGTCAGGATAATGCCGATGCTTCGCCGTTCCGCCACCGCGTTCGCGGTAATCGCCGCTTTGTCGCTCGGCGCCTGTGCCGGCAAGAAGGAGCGCCCGCAGGGCGATCTGGCCGCGTCGAAGATTACCACGATCGGCGTCAATTCCTATCTGTGGCGCGCCAGCCTCGACACGCTGAGCTTCATGCCGCTGGCCGAGACCGACTCCAACGGCGGCGTCATCGTCACCGACTGGTACGTCAATCCGCAGGTCCCGACCGAGCGGATGAAGGTCACCGTCACCATCCTCGACCAGGATCTGCGCGCCGATGCGCTGCGCGTGACCGCCCTGCGCGAAGTCAATCGCGGCGGCCAGTGGGTGGAGGCGCCGGTGCAGGCGGCCACCATCCAGAAGCTGGAAGACATCATCCTCACCAAGGCGCGCGACCTGCGCCGCGCCTCGATCACGAAGTAAAAGACGACCCGAATGGCCTCGCGTTACAATGCCCTGAAATCGGATTCGACCTGGCAGCGGATCTGGGAAGAACGGCGCACCTTCGCCGCCGACGACCACAGCCCCAAGCCCCGGTCCTATGTCCTTGAGATGTTTCCCTATCCGTCGGGGCGCATCCATATGGGGCATGTCCGCAACTATACGATGGGCGACGTGCTGGCGCGCTATCGCCGGATGATCGGGCATGAGGTGCTCCACCCGATGGGCTGGGACGCGTTCGGCATGCCCGCCGAGAATGCCGCGATGGAAAAGGGCGTCCATCCGGGCGGCTGGACCCGCGACAATATCGCGACGATGAAGGCGCAGCTGAAGCGGCTGGGCTTCGCGCTCGACTGGACGCGTGAGATCGCGACCTGCGAGCCCGATTATTACGGGCATGAGCAGGCGCTGTTCCTCGACCTGTATGCAGGCGGGCTGGTCTATCGCAAGGAATCGGCGGTCAACTGGGACCCGGTCGACATGACCGTGCTGGCCAATGAGCAGGTGATCGACGGGCGCGGCTGGCGCTCGGGCGCGCTGGTCGAGAAGCGCAAGCTGAACCAGTGGTTCCTGAAGATCACCGACTTCGCCGACGAGCTGCTGGAGGGTCTGACGACGCTCGAGCATTGGCCCGACAAGGTGAAGCTGATGCAGGAGAACTGGATCGGCCGCAGCAAGGGGCTCCAGTTCCGCTTCGCCCCCGTCGCGCCCTTCGCGACGCCGATCGAGGTCTATTCGACTCGTCCCGACACCATCTTCGGGGCGAGCTTCGTCGCGATCGCCGCGGACCATCCGATCGCGCGCGAACTGGCCGAGACCAATGCCGAGGCCGCCGCTTTCATCGAACGTTGCAAGGCGGGCGGCACGACGGCAGCCGAACTGGAAACCCAGGAAAAGCTCGGCTTCGACACCGGTTATCGGATGCAGCATCCGATGGACGACGGCATCACCTTGCCCGTCTATATCGCGAACTTCGTGCTGATGGATTACGGCACGGGCGCCGTCATGGGCGTGCCCGCGCATGACCAGCGCGACCTGGACTTCGCACGAAAGTACGGCCTGAGCGTCACCCGCGTCGTCGCCGATGGCGATGTCACCGCGCCGGTGTTCGAAGGCGACACCGCCTTCACCGGTACCGGGCGTCTGGTGAACTCCGGTCCGCTCGATGGCATGGATGTCGAGGCCGCCAAGGCCGCCGTCATCGCCCGTGCCGAGGGCGAAGGCTGGGGCCAGGGCCAAACCGTGTACCGCCTGCGCGACTGGGGCGTCAGCCGCCAGCGTTACTGGGGCACGCCGATCCCGATCATCCATTGCGAGGATTGCGGTGCGGTGCCGGTGCCGAAGGACCAGTTGCCCGTCACCCTGCCCGAGGATGTGACCTTCGACGTCCCCGGCAACCCGCTCGATCGCCATGCGACGTGGAAGCATGTCGACTGCCCGAGCTGCGGCAAGCCCGCCCGACGCGAGACCGACACGCTCGACACCTTCGTCGATTCGTCCTGGTATTTCATCCGCTTCGCCAGCCAGCCCAAGGATCGTCCGTTCGATCCCGAGGTGGTGAAGCAGTGGCTGCCGGTCGGGCAATATATCGGCGGCGTCGAGCATGCGATCCTGCACCTGCTCTATGCCCGCTTCTGGACGCGCGCGCTCAAGCATATCGGCCTGATCGACGTGGCGGAGCCCTTTGCGGGCCTGTTCACCCAAGGCATGGTCACGCACGAGAGCTACAAGTCCTCGGACGGCCGCTGGCTCGCACCCGGCGAGATTCGCGACGGCATCGAGATCGCGACCGGCCAGCCGATCACGGTCGGCCGCGTCGAGAAGATGTCCAAGTCCAAGAAGAACACTGTCGATCCCGAGCCGATCGTGGATCAGTACGGCGCGGACGCGGTACGCTGGTTCATGCTGTCCGACAGCCCGCCCGAGCGCGACCTGCCCTGGTCGGAATCGGGCATCGAGGGTTCGTGGCGTTTCGTCCAGCGTCTGTGGCGTCTGTTCGACGGTTCGGAAGTGGCCGAGGGCGAGGACAAGGCGCTCTCGCGCAAGCTGCACCAGACCATCGCAGGCGTCGCGGCGGATATCGAGGCGCTGGCCTTCAACAAGGCGGTCGCCAAGCTGTACGAGCTGGTCAACGCCATCGAAAAGGCCAAGCCGTCGGCGGCCCGCAACGATGCGATCCGCACCACCATGCTGCTGGTCGCGCCGATGGTCCCGCACATGGCCGAGGAAGCCTGGGCGGGCATGGGGCAGGATGGCCTGATCGCCGACGCCGCCTGGCCGTCGGTCGACGAGAGCCTGCTGGTCGAGGACGAAGTCACCGTCGCGGTGCAGGTCAACGGCAAGCTGCGCGACACGCTGACCGTCGCCAAGGGGTTGCCCAAGGATCAGTTGGAGGCCACCGCGCTGGCGTCCGAGAAGATCGTCCGCGCGCTCGATGGCGCGACCCCGAAAAAGGTGATCGTGGTGCCCGACCGTCTGGTGAACATCGTCGCATGAACCGCACGTTTCCCCTGATCGCTGCCGGTCTGGCGCTGACGCTGGGTCTGTCGGGCTGTGGGCTGCATCCGCTCTATGCGGGCGGCGGTTCCGGTCCGGTCGCGAATGCCCTGTCGCAGATCGAGGTCGCGCCGATTCAGGGGAAGGCGGGCTGGCTGATGGCCAATGCGCTGAACGACCGGCTGGGCGGCAAGACGGGGACCGCGCGTTACCGGCTGGACGTGAAGCTGGACGACCAGATTCGTGGGCTTGGCGTGCGGCGCGACGACTCGGTGGTGCGCGAACGGCGTATCCTGCGCGCGCGCTATCAGCTGGTCGACCAGACGAGCAACGCGGTGCTCGTCGACTCCACTGCCGGATCGGATGCCGGGATCGATGTGGTCCGCTCCGAATATGCGACCATCGCGGCGGAAAACACCGCGCTGGAGCGGCTGTCGGTGATCGTTGCGGACGAGATCGTCGCGCGGCTGGCTACCTATGCCCGGTCGCGGCCCGGCGAGGCGATGGTACCCGCCCGCCCGTGAAAGCGCATCGGTCGTGAAGGCTAACGCCAACCAGATCCGACAGGCGCTGGGGCGTCCTTCCGCCGATATCCGCCTCTACCTGCTCCATGGCCCCGACGAGGCGGGGGCGGGCGAACTGGCGCGGATCCTTGCCAAGGCGATGGGGCAGGATGCCGAGCGGATCGACCTGGATTCGGCCACGCTGAAAAGCGATCCTGCCCGCCTGACCGACGAAGCGGCGGCCATGTCGCTGTTCGGCGGCCCGCGCCATATCCGTATCGCCAGCGTCGGCGAGGAAGGGCTGGCGGCGTTTACCGCGCTGCTGGAGGCCGAGTCGGCGGGCAATCCGGTCGTCGCCATCGCCCCCACGGTCAAGACGACCGCCAAGATCGTTAAATTGGCGCTCGACTCGCCGCGCGCGATGGCGTTCGGCTGCTATGCGCCCACCGCCGCCGATGCGGAGCGACTGGCGACGACGATCGGGGGCGAGATGGGCTTGCGGCTGGCGGCGGGCGTACCGGCGCGACTGGTCGAAGCGGCGGCCGCCGACCGTTCGGTGATGATGCGCGAGTTGGAGAAGCTGGCGCTTTACCTCGACGCCGCGCCGGATCGCCCGCGCGAGGTCGATCACGCGGCGATGGATGCGATCGGCGCCGATCTGGGCGAGGTCGAGATGGGCGACGCGGTCGAGGCGGTGGTCGAGGGACGCGTGGGCGATCTGGGCGGCGAACTGGCGCTGCTCGACGAGGGCGGGGCCTCGCCCATTCCCTGGCTGCGTGCGCTGGCCCGGCGGCTGGTCGGGCTGGCCGAGATGCGAGCCGATGTCGATGCGGGCGAGCCGGTCGACGCGGTGATGAAGCGCCACCGCGTCTTCTTCCGCGACGAGGCGAAGACCGCGCGTGCGCTGCGTCGCTGGACCCCCGCGATGCTGGCCCGCGCGATGGCGCGAATCCGGGCGGCCGAACGCGCGGTAATGGCGCCGGGCAATGCCGGATCGGTGCTGGCCGAGGCGGAGGCGACGATCATCGCCCAAGGGATCGCGCGGCGGGGGTAAGGTTTAGAAGAAGATATGATGTTCGCGCGGGGGCGCGGAGAACGCAGAGGTGTCTGGCTTGCCGCGACAGCGGCCCTCTCATCGCAACCGCAGTGAAAGCAGTTTCATTTAACCGCGAGCGATTCATCTCCGCGCCTCCGCGCCTCTGCGCGAACCATTCTTCTGAAAGAGCGCGACGCGCTCCTTAAAGCTGGTGTCCCGTCCGATCGCGCTTGGTCGCGAGATAGCGTTCGTTATGCGGATTGGGCGGCAGGCTGTGCGCGACCCGCTCGATCACCTGCACCCCTGCGGCTCCCAGTCCCGCAACCTTGGCCGGATTGTTGGTCAACAGCCGCACCTTGTCCTGCCCCATCAGGGTCAGCATCCGCGCCGCCACGCCGAAGTCCCGCGCATCGATCGCGAAGCCTAGACGCGTGTTGGCGTCGACCGTGTCGAAGCCCTGATCTTGAAGCTGATAGGCGCGCAATTTGTTGACCAGCCCTATCCCGCGCCCCTCCTGCCGCAGATAGAGCAATATGCCCCAGCCCGATGTCGCAATGGCATGGATCGCGGCATGAAGCTGCGGCCCGCAATCGCATTTCAGGCTGCCCAGCACATCGCCGGTCAGGCATTCGCTGTGCAGTCGGACGAGCGGCGGCTGGCCGTTGGGCTGGCCGATCAGCAGCGCGACATGCTCGCCCGCCGCATGGGGCGAGCGGAAAGCGACGATCTCGGCATCCTCCGCTCCCGCCACGGGCAAGCGGGCGCGGGTGGCGATAGCGAGCGCCTCGGCATTTTCATGCGCGGCGATGTCGGCGAGCGAAATCTCCGCCTCGACACCGGTACCGCCGAGGAAGAAGGCGGGCAGCATCCCGGCGATCCGCGCGAACCGGATCGCCGCCGCCGCGACCGCCGGGTCGGGCAAAGGGAGGGCGCGGAACGGGCCTTTCAGCGGGGTCGCCAGATCGAATTGCGGATCGGCCAGGGCGGTCGCGGCGGCGAAGTCGACCCAGGGTGCACGCTCGACCAGCACGGCGGCGTCGGGATCGGCCGCGTCCAGCTGGTTGGTCAGCTTCAACGTCGCCGCGCGCCCCGCCGAGATCAGGACGGGCGCCTGGCCCTCCGGATCGAAGGCAGCGAGGCGCAGCGGATCGGCCGTCTCGACCGCCAGCAGCGGCTGGCCCGCAATCGCGATCGGCCAGCCGCGGCGCAGCGCATCGATCGCGCGGGCCGCCGCTTTGGGATCGGCGCTCAAAAATCGAATTCCGTCATGATCGGGATATGGTCGGAGGGTTTCAGCCAGCTGCGGCACGGCTCAAACACCTGATGCGCCACCGCCTTGTCGGCCACGTCACGCGTCGCCCACATATGGTCGAGCCGCCGCCCGCGATCCGACGCCGCCCAGTCCTTCGCGCGGTAGCTCCACCAGGTATAGAGCCGCTGCGGCGCGGGGATGAAGTGGCGGCCCAGATCGACCCAGTCGTTCGACGCCTGCAACCTCGCCAGCGTCTCCACCTCGATGGGGGTATGGCTGACCACGTCGAGCAATTGCCTATGGCTCCACACGTCCGATTCGAGCGGGGCGATATTGAAGTCGCCGGTCAGGATCGTCGGGCAGTCGAGCTTGCCCGACCATTCGATCATACGACCGAGGAAATCGAGCTTCTGGCCGAATTTCGGATTCACCTCACGGTCGGGCACGTCGCCGCCCGCCGGGATATAGACATTCTCCAGCCGCACGCCGTTCGGCAGGCGGATGCCGACATGCCGCGCCTCGGCATTGGCCTGCCAGTCGAGGCGGTCGTCTTCGGCGATGGGCACGCGCGCGACGATCGCAACGCCGTGGTGCATCCGCTGGCCATGGATGATGATGTGATCATAGCCGAGCGAGCGGAACAGCTCGAACGGGAAGTCGTCATCGACGACCTTCGTCTCCTGAAGACACAGCACATCGGGCGCGGCTTCCTTCAGGAATTGCTCGACGATCGCGGCGCGGAAACGCACCGAGTTGATGTTCCAGGAGGCGATTTTCACGGGATGCGATGTAGCGGGGGCAGGGGAGTGAGACAAGATTACCTGCCCCGCATTCCTCCCCTTGCAGGGAAGGAATGATGGGAGTCCAGAAACGGAAAGGCCCCCGCTCCGGGGGCATGGAGCGAGGGCCGACCTAGCGTTCGTCACGCAGGCGGGATGAGGGTGCTCGTCCGAGCAACAGGGGGGAATCTCGAAGGCCCCTCAACCGCAACGCCTTGATAGGGCAGCGAACCTGTCGCCCGGATGAATGAAACGGTCCGCCAGCGTTCAGTTACGCGCCGCCGTCCTCCGGGGATCGTTGAATCGGAACGCCTTGTCGTCCACCGGCACGCCGAAACGCTGGTTGGACAGGCGAATCGTCGTGCGGTTGTTCTGGCTGTCGAGCGCGACCCAGCCCTGCATCATCAGCCCGCCCGGCGCGGCGGCATCGCGGGCGAAGACCAGGGTGATCTTGCCATATTCGGGATGCTTGGGATCGTTCGCCTCGACCGAGAGCAGGCGCGGGTCGGCGCTGGGCACGACCTTGGCATAACGACCGATGTCGCGGCTGGGGTCGAGCAGCACGCCCAGCGGCGAGTTCTTGATCGGCCAGCGCTGCACCTGCTTGACCGAATAATCGATGAAGGTCAGCGCGCCGCCATCGGCGACGATCAACAGGGGCACGCCCTTTTCATACTGGAACCGAATCTTGCCCGGCTTCTTCATGGTCAGCGTGCCGGTCAGCACCTTGCCCGCGCGGTCGGTCTGGGTGAAGTCGGCGGTCATCGTCTGCACCGATTGCAGGTGACGCTGCACCGCCGCCAGATCGCCACTGGCCTGCGCCAGGGCGGGCACGGGGGCGGCGACCATCGCCATGGCGGTCGGCGCCAGCAGGGCGGACGCCATCATCGAACGGATCATCAAATCACTCCTTTGGGCACGCCTGTCCTTGCGCGCCGCCTATTGAACGGGTCGTGAATCAGGGGCGTTACAGGGTGAAGGCGGCCTTCAGCCCCAATATGGTGACGTCATCCGCCTGCGCATAGCCGCCGGGATGGTGGACGAACTGGAGGTTGGGCCGCATCTCCAGCCACTCCGCCGGATGGATGCTGTAATAGACTTCGGCGGCATATTCGGAGCCCTGCACGGCGGGTCGGGTGGGATCGAGCCGCTGTCCGTCCGCGACGCGCCCGTTCACATGGGTCCGCGCCACGCCGAAGCCCAGCACATCGCCGGGCACGGCGGGGACCAGCCCCTTGTAGAACAGCCCGGCTGCGACCTGGTTGTCGGTGATGCTGGTCGCGCGGTCGGCCTGGGTGGCGTTCAGGAAGACGCTGAGGCCGTTTTCCGCCTTGCCGTCCTTGGTCTTGCCGGTGAGCTGCTGCTGGATGTTGACGTACACGCCGTAGCGGCTGCTGCGTTCCAGCGGGGCCAGGCCAGTGATCGCCACGGGTCTGCGGTTCATGTCGAGGAACACGTCCGGCGCATCGGCCGTCGCGATCCAGCCGCCCAGCTTGTACGACCCGATCCGACCGGCACTGGCATTGCGGATCCAGCCGATTTCGGCGGGGACCAGCACGCCGGTCGCGCCCTTGAAGTGGCCGATGAAGAAATCATTGTCGAGGTTGCGCGGATTGATCTCATAGACCGCGCCCTGAACATACAGGTCGTCGCGCGGTTCGTAGCGCAGCCGGGCACCCCATTGGCTGACCGGCCAGTTCTGCCAATAGTCGCCGACCAGATTGCCCGGTTGCGCGCCGCAGAAACTCAAGTTCATGAAGTGGCAGGAAAAGATCGCGAAATCCTCGCCCGGATTGGTGCGGCCCAGCTTCAGCTCGAACCGCTCGCCGATCCGCTGTTCATACCAGAATTGCGTCAGGCGCAGCGTCTGGCCACGACCATAGACCTCCTGCACCTGTTGCAGCGTGCCGAGATTCGCGTCGTCGCTCAGGTTACGGCCCCGGCGATAGGTGAGGGTGGCCTGGAATGCCCCGCCCTTCAGCCCCATCACCTTTTCCAGATCGAACAGCGCGCCCGCGTCGAACTGGCCCGTCTCGCGGAACAGCGTCTTGCGCCCGCCGGTGACGTTGGCGGCGCTTTCCGAGGCGTAACGCGCGGTGACGGTGATGCCGCGCTCGTTCAGGCGGGTGCGGATGTCGTGCCAGTCGCCGATGATCCCCGGCGGCGGCGTGCGCCTCGTGTCGGCGGTGATCGCCGAAGGCGCACTGTCGGAGGGGCGGACCGGGCGGCGGCGGGTGGGCGTGCGCTGCGTATCGCCCTCTGCGGCATCGGGGGTGATGCGGGCGGCGGTGGGGACGGGATCGGTGGTCTGCTGGGGCGCCAATGGTGCCGCCATCAATAGCGGAGCCCAACCCCAGATCATCGTCGCCAACATTGCCCCTGTTTCCCGAACCTTATCGTTGCGGAGGCCAAACGATCGGACGGGCAAAAGGTGCCGTAAACGTCAATGCGGATTCCTCCCCTGAAAGGAGAGGTGGCAGTCCGTAGGACCGACGGAGGGGTGTCCCGGTCGGTGAGGTGGGCGAACCTCGCCAGCGGTGACACCCCTCCCCTTGCAGGGGAGGAATTTTAGCCCTGCTCGGCGGCGCGGACCTGGTCGACATAATCGCCATATCCTTGCGCCTCCATATCCCCGAGCGGCACGAAGCGCAGCGAGGCGGAATTGATGCAATAGCGCAAACCGCCGCGATCGCGCGGGCCGTCGGGGAAGACATGGCCCAGATGGCTGTCACCATGCGCCGAGCGGACCTCGGTACGGACCATGCCGTGCGTGGTGTCGCGCAGTTCGTTGACATGGGCGGGCTCGATCGGCCGGGTGAAGCTGGGCCAGCCGCAATGCGAATCGAACTTGTCGGCCGAGGCGAACAGCGGCTCGCCCGAGACGATGTCGACATACAGACCCGGCTCGCGGGTGTGGAGATATTCGCCGGTGCCGGGGCGCTCGGTGCCGCTCTCTTGCGTCACATAATATTGTTCGGGAGTCAGCTTCGCGAGCGCTTCCTCGGTCTTGGCATAACGGGTGTCGGCCATGGGGACTGTCCTTTCCGTAAAATCAGGCAGCAGCAGGTTCGGCGGCGATCTGGCGCAGCGCCTGCTCGAAGGATTCGGGCGGCTGTCCGCCCGAGATGAGATAGCGATTGTCGATCACGATGGCGGGCACCGACTGGATGCCGCGTCCCTGCCACAGCCGCTCCGCCTCGCGCACCTCGGTCGCATAGCGGTCGGACGACAGGATCGCGCGGGCCTCGTCGGTGTCCAGCCCGGCGCGGCTCACGGCGGCGATCAGCACGTCATGGTTCGAGATATCCTCGCCACGCGTGAAATAGCTGTCGAACAGCGCGTGCTTCAGCGCCGCCTGCCGCCCCTCCATCTCCGCCCAGTGGAGCAGCCGGTGCGCGTCGAAGCTGTTATAGATGCGCGCATCATCGGCCATCGCCATGGTGAAGCCGACCGAGGCCGCCCGCTCGCGGATATTGGCGCGGTTGGCGGCCGACTGTTCGGGCGTCGCGCCATATTTGCGGCCAATATGCTCGACGATATTCTCGCCCTCGGGCGCCATGGCGGGGTTCAGCTCGAAGGGCTGGAAATGGATGTCCGCCTCGACCGTATCGCCCACTCGCTCCAGCGCGATCTCCAGCCCGCGCAGTCCGATAATGCACCAGGGGCAGGAAATGTCAGAGACGAAATCGATACGAAGGCGGCGGGGCATGGGGAGTCCTGGCTGATGCGACCCCAAGGCGGCCGCCCCGCTTATGTGGGAGGGCGATCCGGCCCCCGCAACCGTGGTGCTACCAACGGACCCGGACCCAGCCGTCCACCGCCTCGTCTTCCGGGCAAGGATAGATGGCGCGAACCGTCATGGCGCCATCCGCCTCGGTCGCTGCGCCGGTCAGCGCGGGCCGGAAATCACACTGTCCGCCCTGTGCACGGGGGAAGGGGCCGCGCGAACGGTCACTGGCGATTCGTCGCGGCTGGCCTGGTCGATAGTCCATGCCTGTCTTCTCCCGGGGCCGATCATGCCGCCATCCAGATATCCCGGCCATCCGGGAAAAGCCCGGTATTTCGGGTGCTTGGATAAGGAGCGGGAACAGAGGCCGGTCTTGCCGCCTTGTGCACCGCGTACGCTTTGCCATGTCCGGCCCCGCCGGATACCAGCAGGCAAACCGCTTGAGAGGGAGTTGGACGGATGACGAAGACAGTTCTGGTGACGGGGGCGACCGCCGGAATCGGTGCGGGCACCGCGCGTGCCTTTGTCGCGGCCGGATGGCGGGTGATCGGGACGGGCCGCCGCGCCGACCGGCTCCAGGCGCTGGCCGACGAGCTGGGTGCGGCCTTTCATCCGCTGGCCTTCGATATCACCGACGAGGAGGCGCTCGACGCCGCGCTGGGCGGCCTGCCGCCGGAATTCGCCGAGATCGACCTGCTCATCAACAATGCGGGCCTCGCGCTCGGCACCAAGACCGCCCAGGACAGCGATCTGGCCCAGTGGCGGACGATGATCGCGACCAATATCGACGGGCTGATCACCATCACCCATCGGCTGCTGCCTCGCCTGATCGCGCGGCGCGGGGCGATCATCAACCTGTCCTCGGTGGCGGCGAACTATCCCTATACCGGCGGCAACGTCTATGGCGGCACCAAGGCGTTCGTGAAGCAATTCTCGCTCAACCTGCGCGCGGATCTGCACGGCAAGGGGGTGCGCGTCACCTCGATCGAGCCGGGCATGGTCGAGACCGAGTTCACCACCATCCGCACCGGCGGCGATCAGGCGGCGTCGGACGCGCTCTATGCGGGTTCCGACCCGATGACCGCCGAGGATATCGCCGCGACGTTGCTCTGGGTCGCCGAACTGCCGCCGCACCTCAACATCAACCGGCTGGAGCTGATGCCGGTCAGCCAGTCCTTTGCAGGGTTCCAGGTCGCGCGGGCGGGCTGATCATAGGGGGCGGTGCATCACCAAGGCATCGACGAGGCCCAAAATTGGGTGCCGGAACGCCTCCGGCACCCTTCCGACCGTGGCGAAGCCCAGCGCCGTCCACAGATGCACGGCGGCCTCATTGCTGGCGACCACGAAGTTGAACTGCATCGCGGCAAAGCCCCGCGCCCGCGCTTCGTCGAAGGAATGCAGCGCCATCGCCCGCGCCACCCCGCGCCCGCGCGCGGCGGGGCCGGTCATATAGCCCGCATTGGCGACATGATCCCCGCCACCCGCCTGATTGGCGCGGAGGTAATAGGAGCCGAGGACGGCGCCGTCCTCTTCGAACACGAAGACCGTCTTGTCGCCGCCGAACCAATAGGCGAGTGCGGCGTCCTCCGACATTGCCGGGTCGAGCGCATAGGTCTCACCTGCCCGGATTACCGGCAGGACGATCGCGGCGATGGCGAGAGCGTCTTCGGGAAGGGCGGGGCGAATCATGGAATGAACGTCAGGACCGGGTGACAGGGCTACGAGGCGGACTTGGATTGCAGCCATTTTGGGATGGTGCAACATATTGGCTATGCTGAATCCTCATGAGCCGCCTTGCGCCCCAACAGGTTTCAATGTGCGGGCCCGTCTCAAAAGCTTTGTCTATGCTGGTCGCGGACTGCGCTGGTTGGTGTGGGACGAGCATAATGCCTGGTTGCACTTTGCCGCTTCTGTGATCGTCATCGTCCTGGGATTTACCCTGCGCATATCATTGGAGGATTGGCGATGGATTGTGCTGGCGATGGCATTGGTCTGGATCGCTGAGGCCATCAATACCGCGATTGAGGATCTCTGTGACCATCTGAACCCTGATTTCGATCCGGCGATTGGGCGCGTGAAGGATTTGGCAGCGGGAGGGGTACTGATAGCCTCGATGGCGGCGATCGTGATTGGTCTGCTGACGTTCGGTCCGATCTTGCTGAGTCGCATAATCAGAGAATAGCAAAATCCGGCTGTGAGCCGGTTTGAAGATGCGATGGCGCCATGCCTATCAGCATCAATCGGGTCAATTTGGGAAGACGTCGCTTGGCGACGAAGGCGATCTCTCACAAGAGATCGCTGGAGCGGGCGAAGGGATTCGAACCCTCGACCCCAACCTTGGCAAGGTTGTGCTCTACCCCTGAGCTACGCCCGCTCTGGCGTTCCGAACCGGCTGACCGGCTGGGGTGAGGCGGGCTATTAGATGTGGGTTTCGAATCCGGCAAGCACTTTTTTCAATTTTTTTACGGCTGGCGACTCCGGCCATAGAACATTACAAGAACATATATGGAGGAGCCCTTTGCCCTGATCGACCGTCTGCGCCGCGCCGCCGCTCTGGTGGTGCCGGGCGATGATGGCGGGATGGACTCGGGACGGGGCTTCGAGGTTCGGCTGGCGGTTGCGCAACTCCATGAGATCCATGCGCTTTCGGAAGGCGAAGCGGCGAGCGGCGCTGGGCTGGCGCTGGGCTGTGCGTTGACGGTGGGGGCGCGGCCGATCCTGTGGCTGCGCACCGAGGCGGCCGAGCGGCAGGGCGGGCGACTCCATGGGCCGGGGCTGGTCGCGATGGGACTCGACCCCGCCGATCTGGTCGTGGTGGTGGTGGCCGACGATGCCGCGCTGCTGCGTGCCGCCGCCGATGGCGCGCGCTGTCCGGGGCTGGGCACGGTCATCGCGGAAGGCTGGGGGGCGATGCGCGGGCTGGACCTGACCGCGTCGCGGCGGCTGATGCTGGCGGCCGAAGCCTCGGGTGTGTTGATGCTGGTGCTGCGCGTCGGCGGTCAGGTCGTGCCCAGCGCGGCAGCGACCCGCTGGTCGGTCGCGTCGGCCCCCTCGCGGGCGCTGGCGGCGGAGGCACCGGGGGCACCGGCCTATGATCTGGAATTGCTGCGCCGAAGGGGAGGGCCCGCGGGCGCCCGGTGGCGCGTGGAGTGGAACCGTGACACGCAAAGCTTCGACCCCGCGCCGCTATCTGGCGCTCGTCTTCCCCTGGTTGCCGATCGAGCGGTTGCGGGCCCGGCGCCCGCACCTGTTCGTGGCGCGGGATGAGGCGCCGATCGCCTTTGCCGAATCGGTCGGCGGCGCGATTCGCCTGGCGGCGCTGAACGCCCAGGCGGCGGCGGCGGGGCTGTCGGTCGGGCTGACGCTGGCCGATGCGCGCGCGCGGGTGCCCGAGGTCGAGATATTCCCGCACGACCCCGCCGCCGATGCCGACTGGCTGGAGCGGCTGGCCGAGGGGGCGCGACGCTACAGCCCGGCGGTGGCGCTCGATCCGCCGCAAGGGCTGGTGCTCGATTCGGGCGGGGCGGATCATCTGTTTGGCGGCGAGCGGGGCCTTGCCGAGGATATCGAGACGCGGATGGCGCGGCGGGGACTGACCGTGCGGCTGGCCTATGGCGATACGCCCGAGGCGGCGCGCGCGCTGGCGCGGCATGCGGGGGCACCGGCGCCCGACGAGATGGGGGCGATCCGTCGCCTGCCCGTCGCGGCGCTGGAACTGGATGAGGATGCCGGCGCGGCGCTGATCGCGGCGGGGCTGAAGTCGGTCGGCGACGTACTGGCGCGACCGATGGCGACGATCGCGGCGCGCTTCGGGCGGGAGGCGGCGACGGCACTGCGGCGGTTGACCGGGGAGGAGGACAGCCCGCTGACCCCCCGCACCGTCGCCGCGCCGATCGGGGTGGAGCGGCGCTTTGCCGAGCCGGTGGCGCGGACCGAGCATATGCTGGGCGTGCTGGAGGAACTGACGGGAGAGGCGGCGCGCGTGCTGGAGGAGCGGCACGAGGGCGGGCGACGCTGGGACGCGCGGCTGTTCCGTTCGGATGGCGAGGTGCAGCATCTGCGGGTCGAGACGGGGCAGCCGACCCGCGATCCGGCCGTGCTGCTGCGGTTGTTCCGCGAGCGGATCGAGGCGCTGGCCGATCCGCTCGACCCCGGTTTCGGATATGACCTGATGCGGCTGGATGTCGGGCTGGCCGAGAAGCTGGACGCGGTGCAACTTCGGCTGGAGGGCGGCGAGGCCAAGTCGGAGGCGGTGGCGGCGCTGATCGATCGGCTGGGCACGCGGCTGGGGCGCGAGCGGGTGCGGCGGATCCATCCCCGCGACAGCCATATGCCCGAACAGGCCGAATTGCTGCTGCCCGCGACCGATCCCGCGCCCAAGGCCGAATGGACCCGGCCCGAGCCGGGCGAGCCGCCCTTGCGGCCGATTCACCTGTTCGACCCGCCCCAGCCGATCGAATCGCTCGCTGCCGAGACGCCGGATGGCCCACCGGCGCGGTTTCGCTGGCGGCGCAAGATGCACGACGTGGCGCGCGCGGAAGGACCGGAGCGGATCGCGGGCGAATGGTGGCGCCGCGCTGACATGGCGCCGCCGACACGGGACTATTACCGGGTCGAGGATGTGCGCGGGCGGCGCTTCTGGATCTTCCGCCATGGCCTTTACACCGAGACCGAGCGGCCGCGCTGGTATGTGCATGGGCTGTTCGCGTGAGGGGACGGGCCGATATTCCTCCCCTGCAAGGGGAGGGGGACCATGCGCAGCATGGTGGAGGGGTGTCACCGGTTGCGAGGGCATCCATCCTCTCCGATGGTGACACCCCTCCGTCAGTCCTTCGGACTGCCACCTCCCCTTGCAGGGGGGGAAAAGGGTAAATGTCCGACTTCGCCGAACTGGTCGCGGCGACGCATTATTCCTTCCTCGACGGCGCAAGCTCGGCGGAGGCGATGGTTCAGCAGGCGATCGTGCTGGGGCTGGACGGAATCGGCATTGCCGACCGCAACACGGTGGCGGGGGTGGTGCGGGCCTACCGGGCGCTGCGGGAAATCCGCGAGACGCTCGGTGACCGGATGCGGCCTTTCGAACTGGTCGTCGGCGCGCGCCTCGTCTTTGCCGATGGCACGCCGGATATCGTCGCCTATCCGATCGACCGGACGGCCTGGGGGCGGCTGACCCGGTTGCTGACGACGGGCAACAAGCGGGCGCGCAAGGGCGGCTGTATCCTGGGACTGGGCGACCTGATCCGCCATGCCGAGGATCTGCTGCTGATCGTGCTCCCCAAGTCGAGTGCGCGGCCCTGCGAGCCGATGACGGACGCGATGCTGCCCCCCAGGCGCGCCGATCCGGGGCTGGCGGCGACGCTCGACCGGCTGGTGGCGGCGGCACCGGGGCGGGTGTGGCTGGGCGTGACCATGCCGCGATCGGGGGCGGACCGGCGGCGGCTGATGGCGCATGCCGCGCTGGCCGAGGTGCGGGGCGTGCCCCTGCTCGCCACCACCGATGCACTGTCCGCTTCGCCTGCGGACCGTCCGGTACAGGATATACTGACCTGCATCCGCGAAGGGCTGACCGTCCGCACCGGGGGACGGCGGCTGGCGGCCAATGCCGAGCGGCATCTGAAACCCGGTGTCGAGATGGCACGCCTGTTCGCCGACCGGCCGGAAGCGGTGGTGGAGAGCATGGCGATCCTGGAGCGGATTACCTTCCGTCTGGATCATATCTCCTACCAATATCCTGACGAGCCGATCCCGCAGGGCTGGGACGCACAGGACTGGCTGGAGGAACTGGTCCGGCGCGAAGCCGTGAAGCGCTATCCGGGGGGCGTTCCGGTCAAGCTGCGCGCCTTGCTGGACGAGGAACTCGGGCTGATCCGCCGGTGCGGATATGCGCATTATTTCCTGACCGTGCATGACGTCGTCCGCTTCGCGCGGACGGTGGACCCGCCCATTCTTTGCCAGGGGCGCGGATCGGCGGCCAATTCGGCGGTCTGCTGGGTCCTGGGCGTCACCTCGGTCGATCCGGTGCGATATGACCTGCTCTTCTCGCGCTTCGTATCGGAGGAGCGCCGCGAGCCGCCCGATATCGACATCGATTTCGAGCATGAACGGCGCGAGGAGGTGATCCAGTATATCTATGACCGCTATGGTCGCCACCGCGCCGCCATCGCCGCCACCGTCATCCATTACCGCCCGCGCAGCACGGTGCGCGAGGTCGGTCGCGCGCTGGGGCTGAGCGAGGATGTCACGCAAAGGCTGACCAGCACCGTCTGGGGCAGCTTTTCTAAACAGTTCGAGGAGAAGCGATTCCACGAAACGGGCTTCTCCCCCGACAATCCCGAGATCGCCCGCCTGCGCACCCTGGTCGACCGGCTGCTGGGCGCGCCCCGCCATTTGTCGCAGCATGTCGGCGGCTTCGTGCTGACCCAAGGGCGGCTCGACGAGACGGTGCCGATCCACAACGGCGCGATGGAGGGGCGGACCTTCATCGAATGGGACAAGGACGATATCGACGAGCTGAAGATCATGAAGGTCGACATATTGGCGCTGGGCATGCTGACCTGCATCCGCAAGGCGTTCGACCTGATGGAGGCGAACGGCCTGGCCCGTCCCGACCTCGACACGCTGGCGCAGGATGAGGACCCGGCCGTCTACAAGATGCTGCAACGGGGCGACAGCATCGGCGTGTTCCAGGTGGAAAGCCGCGCGCAGATCAACATGCTGCCCCGGCTGAAGCCCCGCGAATTCTACGATCTGGTCGTGCAGGTCGCGATCGTGCGTCCGGGGCCGATCGAGGGCGACATGGTCCATCCCTATCTGCGGCGGCGGGCACAAAAGGAGGCGGTGACCTATCCCTCGCCGCATCCCGATCATGGTCCGGCGGACGAACTGCGCACCCTGCTCGGCAAGACGTACGGCGTGCCGCTATTTCAGGAACAGGCGATGAAACTCGCCATCACCGCCGCCAAATTCACCCCCGACGAAGCCAATCAGCTTCGCCGCGCCATGGCGACCTTCCGCAAGGTCGGGGGAATGGACGGATTCCAGCGAAAGATGATCGGCGGCATGGTCGCGCGCGGGTACGAGCCCGAATTCGCCGAGCGGTGCTTCAAGCAGATCGAGGGATTCGGCTCCTATGGCTTTCCCGAAAGCCATGCGCTGTCCTTCGCCCGGCTGGTCTATGTCTCCGCCTGGCTGAAATGCCATCAGCCCGCGATCTTCACCTGTGCGCTTTTGAACGCCCAGCCCATGGGCTTCTACGCGCCCGCGCAGCTCGTCCGCGACGCGCGCGAGAATGGCGGGGTCGAGGTGCGACCGGTTGATGTGAATTCCAGCGGCTGGGACAATCGGCTGGAGCGGCGGGAGGACGGAGCCTTCGCACTGCGGCTGGGCTTTCGGCAGGTCGATGCCTTTCGCGAGGCCTGGGGCAAGGGAATTGCGGATCACGCCCCCTATGAGACCATCGAGTCGGTCGCGATCCGGGCGCAGCTGCCACGCCGTGCGCTCGACCTGCTGGCACAGGCCGACGCCTATCGCTCGCTGAGCCGCGGACGGCGCGAGGGGCAGTGGGAGGCGCGGCGGATGAAGTCGGCGCAATTGCCGCTGTTCGCCGCGATGGAGGCCCCCGAAATGGCTGCCGAACCCGATGTCACGCTGCCGCCCATGCCGCTGTCCGAACAGGTCAGCGCCGATTACCGCGCGACGCGGCTGTCGCTGAAAGGCCATCCCATGGCGTTCCTGCGCCGCGAGCTGGCAAGCGAAGGCATCCTGTCTGCCGCCGATCTGGGCCATCTGGCCGATGGGCGGCGGGCTAAGGTAGCGGGGGTGGTGCTGGTCCGCCAGCGACCCGGCAAGGGCAATGCCATCTTCGTCACGATCGAGGACGAGACGGGCATCGTCAACGCGTTGATGTGGGCGCGCGATTTCGAGGCGAACCGGCGCGCGGTGATGGCCTCGCGGCTGATGCTGATCCACGGCGTCGTCCAGCGCAGCGAGGAGGGCGTGATCCACCTGATGACCGCAGGGGTCGAGGATCGCAGCGCGATGCTGACCCGGCTGGAGGACGTGCCCGCCGCCGCCACCCGCTCGCACGATCCGCGTGGGGCTACGGCGCAGCGCGGGGTTCATCCCCGCGATATCCGCCTGCTACCCCGCTCGCGCGACTTTCATTAGGGGCGATTGCGATTCGGCTTGTTTTGCATTCCCTCTCCCCTGGACAGGGGAGAGGGTTAGCGGAGCTTGCCAGCGTGCTGGCTAGCGCAGCTTGGGTGAGGGGTTGAGCGAGCCTCCGGCTCGCGCGCGCCTTCCGCGCGCTCACCCCTCACCCAGCTCCCACTAAGTCTTTGCTTCCGCAAAGACCAAGTCTGCGCAACCCTCTCCCCTCAATGAGGGGCGAGGGAAGGGTAGGCTCGCCCTGTTTTGCAGAGAAGAAGGATGTGGGACATTCCCACCCAAAAGTGCCGATTTATACGATCGACGCTGTCCCCAAGGGCTTGTGCCTACCCCCCGCCATGCCATATTTTACCGTCATGGCCCAGAACAGCGACACCTTCACCCATCCTCTGGGAATGGCCGGCAATGGTCCCGGACAAGGGCCCGATCATGGCCCCGATCACGGCGATGACGAGGGCACCGGCCTGGGCGTCGCGACGCGGACCCGGACGCGCACCAAGCAGCCGACGCCGTACCGCGTGCTGATGCTGAACGACGACTATACGCCGATGGAATTCGTCGTGCTGTGCCTGCAGCGTTTCTTCCGCATGAGCATGGACGATGCGACCCGCGTCATGCTGCACGTCCATCAGCGCGGCGTGGGGGTGTGCGGCGTATTCTCCTATGAGGTGGCCGAGACCAAGGTGGCGCAGGTGATCGACTTCGCCCGCGCCAACCAGCATCCGCTTCAGTGCACGCTGGAGAAGGCGTAACTCCTGTTCACTCCTCTCCGGCAAGGGGAGGACTACGCCATTACCAGATCCGCCGCCTGCCGCCCGGAGAGCCAGGCGCTTTCCACCCGTGGCGCGATCATCCAGTCGCCACAGGCCGCCAGCCCCGTATCGGCCTGGTGATAAGCCCCGACACCGGCCTTGCCCGACCGCGCGTAACGCCAACGATGCGCGGTGGCATGGACCGGCACGGGCAGGGTGCCCACCCGTTCTTCCAGCGCGCGTAGCAGTGAGGCGGTGACGGAGGTGCGGTCGCTTTCGACATGGCGCCGCGACCAGTCGGCCGTGGCATGGATCGTCCAGGCTTCGCCGCCCTTGCGGCCCGGTTTGGCGCTGTTGCGTGCGGCCCAGTCGATGGGATCGGCGGCGGACAGGATATCCGGTGCCGAGAAGCCGGCGTCGAACCCCAGCAGCACGGTCCAGCATGGATCGGACGGATGCGCGCGGGCCAGTTCGGCCAGCGCCGGGTCGATCGGTGCGGCGAGTCCCGCCGTCTGCTCGGCGGGGAGCGCCAGGACCGCCACATCGAACGGCCCCTCGGCCATCTCGTCATGGTCCAGCCGCCATCCGTCCGCATCGCGGCGCAACGCGCGGATATGCGTCGACCAGCGAATGTCGAGCGCCGCCGCCATATGCATGACGAGCGCATTCATCCCCGGCACCCCGACCCAGGCGTCATCGCCCATGGCGGGCCATGGCGCGGCGACACCCTGCCGCTCCCAGTCCCGGACTTGCGCGACGAAGGCCGGGTCGCGCGCGGTCAGATATTGTGCGCCATAATCGAAGGCGAAGCAGGCACCTTGCGCCGTCACTACCTTGCTCGCCATGCGGCCGCCGGGGCCGCGCCCCTTGTCGAACAGCGTGACCCGCCATCCCGCCTCGGTCAGGCGTGAGGCGCAGGCCAGACCCGCTATCCCCGCGCCGACGATCGCCGCCGATCCGGCCATATCCCGTTCCTTCATGATTCGCCGCATCGCGTGCAATCCGACGATACGCCCCGGGCCGGGGATCGATCCGTCTCATCGGTGAACCGCCCCCCGATTCCGCCAAGTATACGGGTTGATCCATGCTAAAATTTTTGGGTGCCTGGTGGTCCGACCAAGGATCGACCGGAGATGCCCGACGTTGTGGGGCATGACGAGCGGCGGTCCCTTCCGCTCAGGGGAAGACCTAAGGCCGTCCATGTCCATGACAGACGCGACATGACCCCGCCCGATGGGCGTGCCGGTAAGCCTGTTGGCTTGCCAAGTCTTTGCGCGCCCAGCCTTTTTTACCAGATGAACCCGGAGAGCTTGCGGCATGGAAGACTATAAGACGGTACTCGAAGGCAAGTGCCCCTTTGGCGGCGACCGGATCGGGGGTGCCTTCACCACGCCGCCGACGCTGGCCGAATGGTATCCCAACCGCCTGCGCGTCGAGCAGCTGCACCGCCACGGCCCCCGTGCCAATCCGCTGGGCGAGGATTTCGACTATCGCGCCGCCTTCGCCAAGATCGACCTCGATACGCTGAAGGCCGAGATCAAGCGCTTCCTGACCAGCTCGGTCGCGTGGTGGCCGTCCGACTATGGCAATTACGGGCCGCAGATGATCCGCATGTCGTGGCACTCGGCGGGCAGCTATCGCATCGCCGACGGGCGCGGCGGGGCGGGTGAGGCGATGCAGCGTTTCGCGCCGATCAACAGCTGGTGGGACAATGGCAATGTCGACAAGTCGCGTCGCCTGCTCTGGCCGATCAAGCAGAAATATGGTGCGGCGCTGTCCTGGGCCGACCTGATCGTCCTGACCGGCAATTGCTCGCTCGAGATCATGGGGCTGCCGACCTATGGTTTCGGTGGCGGGCGCGAGGATGCATGGGAGGCCGATGACGCGACCTATTGGGGTCCGGAGGTCTTCGACATGACCCAGGTCGACTCGTTCGACGAGATGGTCAACCGCGACAAGCGCTGGCGCGGGCAGAATGGTGATGCGGACTATGATCTGGAGCAGCCGCTGGCCGCCTCGCACCAGTCGCTCATCTATGTGAACCCCGAAGGCCCCTATGCCAGCGGCGATCCGATGGCCTCGGCCCGCGACATCCGCATCACCTTCACCCGCATGGCGATGAACGACGAGGAGACGGTGGCGCTGATCGCGGGCGGCCATGCCTTCGGCAAGAGCCATGGCATGGTGAAGGCCGACCGCATCGGCGCGCCGCCCGAAATCGCCGCAATCGAGGAGATGGGGCTGGGCTGGCACAATCCCGAGGGCACCGGCAATGCCGAATTCACCATGACCAACGGTATCGAGGGCAGCTGGACCCAGAATCCGACCCAGTGGGACAACAGCTATCTCGAAAACCTGCTGGGCCTGGAATGGGAACAGACGCGCAGCCCGGCGGGTGCGCTGCAATGGACGCCGGTCAGCGGTGACGCGCCGCGCACCCCCGACGCGCATATCGAGGGCAAGAGCCATGCGCTGATGATGATGACCAGCGACATCGCGCTAAAGGTCGATCCGGTCTATCGCCCCATCTGCGAGCGGTTCCTGACCGACTTCGACTATTTCACCGAGCAATTCTCCAAGGCGTGGTACAAGCTGACCCACCGCGACATGGGGCCGCGCGAGCGTTATGTCGGCCCCGAGGTCACGATCGAGCCGGACCTGTTGTGGCAGGACCCGATCCCCGAGCGCGATTACGAACTGATCGACGCCGCCGACATCGGGGCGTTGAAGCAGCGGATCCTGGACAGCGGCCTGTCGGTGTCGGACCTGGCCTTCACCGCCTTTTCCGCCGCCGTCACCTATCGTGACAGCGACAAGCGCGGCGGCGCGAATGGTGCGCGTCTGGCCCTCGCCCCGCAAAAGGACTGGGCGATCAATCGCCGCACCGTGCCCGTCATCGCCAAGCTCCGCGAGATCATGGGCGCGTTCAACGACGGGGCGACCGGCGGCAAGCGCGTGTCGCTGGCCGACCTGATCGTGCTGGGCGGCACGGCGGCGGTCGAGAAGGCGGCGGCGGATGCGGGCATCGCGCTGGAGGTGCCCTTCACCGCCGGGCGTCGCGACACCACCGACGAACTGACCGATGCCGACAGCTTCGAATGGCTGAAGCCGGTGGTCGATGGTTTCCGCAACTATGTCGACGATCACTTCGCGGAAGTGACGGCGGGCCGCGTCGCCCCCGAGGAACTGTTCCTCGACAAGGCGGCGCTGCTGAAGCTCAGCGCGCCCGAATGGGTGGTGCTGACCGGCGGCCTGCGCGCGCTGGGGGCGAATTGGGACGAGAGCGAGGCGGGCCTGTTCACCGACCGGGTGGGCGTGCTGAGCAACGACTTCTTCCGCGTGCTGACCAGCATGGACTATGTCTGGACCAAGCAGGACGAGGCGGGTTTGCGCTTCACACTGGACGACCGGGACAGCGGCGAGCCGCGCTACACCGCCACGCGCAACGACCTGGTCTTCGGGGCCAACTCGCAGTTGCGCAACATCGCGGAATTCTACGCTGCCGAGGACGGCCATCCCCGCATGGTCCGCGACTTCGTGAAGGTGTGGAACAAGGTGATGACCGCCGATCTTTTCTGATGGTGGAGGCGGCCCGGTCGTGATCGGGCCGCCCTTGCCGGAGGGAAGGGCATGACGACCGTCACCGTCTGGTATGATGCCGCCTGTCCGCTGTGTCGCCGCGAGATCGCGGTGATGCGGCGGCTGGATCGGCGTCGCCGGATCGAATTCGTCGCGATCGGCGGGCGGGGGCCTGACCAGTGCCCGATCGACCGTGACAGGCTGCTGGCGCGCTTTCACGCGCGGGAGGATGGCCGGATGCTGTCGGGTGCGGCGGCTTTTGCCGCGATGTGGCGGGCGATCCCGCTCCTCCGGCCGCTGGGTCTGGCGGCACGCTGGCCCTGGATGCTGGCGTTGCTGGAGCGCGGCTATCGACGCTTCCTGAAGGTTCGACCGCGCCTGCAACGTTGGGCGGGACCCTGACCATTCCTCCCCTTTTCGGGGAAGGAATGCCTCAATGCCCCGGTGGCAGCCAGCTGAGGTCCAGCCCCTCGAACCGGTCGATATAGCCCGCTTCGCGCACCAGCTGTGCTTCGTCGAGCAGGTGGACACGCCCGCCCTCGCGCTTGATCAGCCCATCGTCCTCCAGCTGGCGCAGCATCCGGTTGACGTGGACGGCGGTCAGCCCGATCGCGTCGCCCATCTCCTCCTGGGTCAGGCCGGGGGCGAAGGATGCGGCCACCTCCATGCCCGCCTGGCGCATCTGGCCGCGTAGCGACAGCAACAGCGTCGCCACCCGCACCCGCGCCGAAGTACGGCCGAGACCTGCCAGCCGGTCGGTGGTGATGACCCGCTCGATCTGGTTGAGCACCAGGATCAGGCTGAACAGGCGGGGATGCCGGGTCGCCAGTCCCGCGATCTGGCCCCGGTCGAAGGGACAGACGACCGCATTGGAGACTGCCACCACTGTATCGGGCGAACGGCCATAGACCAGCGCCGACAGCGCGAAGAGATCGCCGGGAAACAGGAAGCGCACCACCTGGCGGCTGCCATCATCGAGCAGCACATAGCACATCAACATGCCCTGCTGCACGACGAACAGCTCGTCGCTGCGCGCCTGTTCCTCCATCAACACCGCACCGCGCCGGATCGTCTTTGGTCGATCCTCCAGCCGTGCCAAGGCCTCTCGTTCGGCCGGGGTCAACGAAACCCATTTGTTCAGGCGATCAGCTAGCCCGCAATTTGACACTGACACCTCATCCCCGGAGCGGACGAACGCCTTAGCCATCAAGGGTGCGACCACGCATTAATATCGATCAACCGGCCCTTTTCTTTGCTTTTCGTGCTCTTTGGCCATGGGGGACGGGCACGACCCTTGGCGATGCCCGCCACGTCCGCTAGGAGGACGGGTCTATGGACCGTATCCTTATTCGCGGCGGCAACCGGCTGTCGGGCCGCCTGAAGATCTCGGGCGCGAAGAACGCCGCGCTCACCCTGATGCCCTGCGCGATCCTGACCGACGAACCGGTCACGCTGCGCAACCTGCCGCGTCTGGCCGATGTCGACGGGTTCGGCCATCTGCTGAACCAGATCGGCGCATCGACCCGTGTCGAGGGGACACGTCCCGAAGATTTCGGCCGGGTGATGACGATCCGCGCGGGCCAGCTCTTCTCGACCGAGGCGCCGTACGACATCGTGCGCAAGATGCGCGCGTCGATCCTGGTGCTCGGCCCCATTCTGGCGCGCGCGGGCGAGGCGCGGGTGTCGCTGCCTGGCGGCTGCGCGATCGGCAACCGCCCGATCGATTTGCACCTGAAGGCGCTGGAGGCGATCGGCGCTGAGATCGAACTGACCGCCGGTTACGTCAAGGCCAGCGCGCCCGGCGGCCGCCTGTCGGGCGGACGTTACACCTTCCCGGTGGTGTCGGTCGGCGCGACCGAGAATGCGCTGATGGCCGCCGTCACGGCCAAGGGCACCTCGGTGCTGGGCAATGCCGCGCGCGAGCCCGAGATCGTCGACCTGTGCCGCTTGCTGATCGCGATGGGCGCGCGGATCGACGGCGTCGGTACCGAGACGCTGACCATCGAGGGTGTCGACCGGCTGCACGGCGCCACCTATTCGGTGATGCCCGACCGGATCGAAGCGGGCAGTTACGCCTGTGCCGCCGCGATCACCGGCGGTGACCTGGAGCTGGTCGGCGCCTGTGCCGAGGATATGCGCGCCACCTTGTCCGCGCTGACCGAAGCGGGCGTGACGGTCGAGGAAAGCCGGGATTCGATCCGGGTGAAGGCCGATGGTCCGCTCCAGCCGCTGACCCTGTCGACCGCGCCCTATCCGGGCTTCGCCACCGACATGCAGGCGCAGTTCATGGCGATGCTGTGCAAGGCGGAGGGCACCAGCACCCTGACCGAGACGATCTTCGAGAATCGCTACATGCACGTGCCCGAGCTGGCGCGCATGGGCGCGGACATCCAAGTCCATGGTCGTACCGCGATGGTGAAGGGTGTGAACAAGCTGACCGGCGCTCCGGTGATGGCGACCGACCTGCGCGCCTCGATGAGCCTGATCCTCGCCGGTCTGGCGGCCGAGGGCGAGACGTCGGTGGCCCGCGTGTACCATCTCGACCGCGGTTACGAGCGTCTGGAAGAGAAGCTGTCGGCCGTCGGCGCCGATATCGAGCGCGTCGGCGACTGATTTCATCCTCCCCGGCACGGGGAGGGGGACCGCCGCGAAGCGGTGGTGGAGGGGTGTCAGCAGCAGCGTGGACACCCCTCCGTCATTCCTACGGACTGCCACCTCCCCTTGCAGGGGAGGAATTTAAAGCCGCTACCACCAGCCCTCGGCTTCCAGCACCGGTACCATCGCGCGCGATACCCGCGCCTCGACCCCGCCGGTCAGGACCAGCCGCACCCCACGACCCTCGCGATGCGTCTCGCGAACGGCACTCCGCGCCACCCACCAGCTCCGATGCACCTGCGCGCCGATCAGCGGCGCGACCTCCTGCACCGCGTCACGCATCCTCAGCAGGATCAGTTCCGATCCATAGGCGCCATGGACGCGCAGATAATGGTCCTCCATCTCCAGCGCGACGATATCCGGCCCGAAACCGGGCGGCAGGCGGTCGAGCAGCGCGGGGCGGGGCGTCGTGATCGGCGGGGCGGGTTCGGGGACGGCTGGTTCCAACGTAACACTTCGTCGCTTCTGTCCATACCAGAGCAACAGGCTGGCCAACCCCCCGATCACCAGCACATTGCCATAGAGCAGCAGCGCCTGATCCGCGTCGGGCCAACGCAGCGGCAGACCCATACGTCCGACCCACCAGACGACGACGCTCATCGGCACGCTGGCGAGAATCGCCGCCGTGGCCCAGCCCGCCACTTCGGGGAAATGGAGCCGCTTCGCCAAGGCCAGCGAGCCCGCCATCATCGGCTTGTAGAGTGCATAGCCCGCCAGCATCAGCGCGATCCAATAGATCAGCCGATAGGCGAAGCGCGCGTCGAAGGTGCCGAACGGTCCCAGCACCGCGAGCAGCAGTCCGACGCCGATCATCAGCGCGATATCGATCACTATGCGGCGCGAGCGGGGCATCACGGCCTCGTGCCTATGGCCAATTGGCGCTTCGCGAAATGGCAAATCGGCCGGTCCACGAAGGGAAGCCACCGATCCACGCAGCCGGGCTGGCATGGGATCGATGTGGCGGCAGGAAAGGGACGACCCTTTTTCGATCAGGATTTCGACCGATGACCAGCCTTTCGATCGCTACCCCGAACCGCCGCCCTCTCGATAGCTCGCCCGCCGCCCGCGCCGCGATCCTGCTTGCAGGGGGCACGCTGTCGCTGATGGCGGTGGTCGCCATGGCGCGCGGCGCGCTCGGGCTCTCGCCGACCCTGGCGCGGACGCATGACGTGGCGGTGTTGATTCATCTCGGCTCGGTCCTGCCCGCCCTGCCACTGGGGCTCTATGTCCTGCTGGCGCGCAAAGGGGATGCGCGGCACCGGATGCTGGGCAAGCTCTGGGCGGTGCTGATGGTGGTCGCGGCCCTTTCCGCCCTGGCGCTGCGTGACCTGAATCACGGGCAATTCAGTTTCATCCATATCTTCGTGCCCGTCACGCTGATCGGACTATGGCGCGCGATCGCGGCGGCGCGGGCCGGGCGGATCGACACGCATCGCAAGGTGATGGTCAGCCTGTATCTCACCGGTCTGATCGGTGCGGGCTCCTTCGCCTTCCTGCCCGGCCGGGTGATGGGGACGTGGCTGTTCGGTTAAGTCACCAGCCGCTTGAGCGTCTCCACCCGGTCGGCTTCGGCGGCGGGCTTGTCGGTGCGGATGCGGGCGATGCGGGGGAAGCGCATGGCGACGCCCGACTTGTGCCGCTTCGAATCGTGGATCGAATCGAACGCGATCTCGAGCACCAGCGTCTTTTCCACCTCACGCACCGGACCGAAGCGGTGGACGGTATGCGCCCGTACGAACCGGTCGAGCTGGCGCAATTCCTCGTCGGTGATCCCCGAATAGGCCTTGCCGACCGGCAGCAACTCGCCCTCCTCGGTCCAGCAGCCGAAGGTGTAATCGCTGTAATAGCTCGATCGCCGGCCGTTGCCGCGCTGCGCGTACATCATCACGCAATCGGCGGTCAGCGGATCGCGCTTCCATTTGTACCACAGGCCGACGCGCCGCCCGCCGCTATAGGGGGAATCGCGGCGCTTGAGCATCACCCCCTCGATCGCGGCATCGCGCGCGGTAGCGCGCAAAGCCTCCAGCGCGGTGAAGTCCTCCGCCTCGATCACCGCGCTGACGTCGAACCGCTCGGGGTCGAGCTTTGCGGCGAACCCCTCCAGCCTCTTGCGCCGCTCGGTCCAAGGCAAAGCGCGGATATCCTCGGTCCCGTCGACCAATATGTCGTAGAGCCGGACGAAGGCGGGATACTCCGCCAGCATCTTCGCCGACACCGTCTTGCGCCCGAGCCTTTGTTGCAACGCGTTGAAGCTAGCCGCGCCGCCGCCATCCTCCAGCGTGCCACCCTGATGCTCGCCCTTGACCAGCAGCTCGCCGTCCACGGCCCCGACCGCGTCGAAGGCACTCGCCACCTCGGGAAAGGCGTGCGTCACATCGTCGCCGGTCCGGCTGTAGAGCCGCGTCTGCCCGGCGACATGGACGATCTGTACCCGGATGCCGTCCCATTTCCATTCGGCGGCATAGTCGGTCAGGTCGACCCGCAAATCCTCCAGCGGATGGGCGAGCATGAAGGGGCGGAAGACCGGCACATCGGCGGGTGTCGGCTGCGCGCCCGTGCCCTCGCCCCAGGCGAACAGCTCGGCATAAGGCGGCGACAGGCCGTGCCAGACCTCCTCGACCGCCTCGACATCCAATCCGAAATGTTGGGCGAAGGCGGTCTTCGCAAGCCGAGCGGACAGGCCGATGCGCAAGCCCCCCGTCGCCATCTTGAGCAACGCGAACCGCTCCTCGGCGGTCGATCGGTCGAGCATATCGGCCAGCGCGGCGGGCGCGTCGGAACGCGACAGGTGCCGCAGCCGCTCGACCACATCGCTGACCGACAGCGGTTCGGGATCGAGCGGCCGGTCGGGCGCGGGCCAGAGCAGGGCGACCGTCTCGGCGGTGTCGCCGACATAATCACGGCTCATGCGGAACAGCACGGGGTCCACCCGCTGCTCGATGAGCGCGCGGATCAGCGCGGGCTTGACGCCCGGCAGGTCGAGATCGCCCGTCAACGCTGCCATCGCCCAACCCCGGTCGGGATCGGGCGTGGCGGCAAGGTAATCCGCGACCAGCTTCAGCTTGGCGTTGCGCGAGCGCGTATAGATCAGCGCATCGAGCAACGCCGCGAATTCGCGCATCGGGGGATCAGTCGATCGCGTTCTTCACCGACTTGCCCGCGACCAGCCCGAGTACGAGGAAGATCACGAACAGCGCGATCGCGATGAAGAACAGAATCTTGGCGATCCCGACGAACGCGCCGCCAATGCCCCCGAAACCGAGCGCCCCCAGGATCAATCCGACGACGAGGAAGGTGATGGCAAGCTTGAGCATGGGGTAATCCTCCTGACCTGATAAGGGGTTAACTGGCGGGGAGGGTCGGTGTTCCGGTTACGGATGATCGGATGGGCCGGTTCGGAACGCGGGGCAGGGCCGGTCATCCCCATCGACACCGATTTCCAATCTTACCCCAAGTCATTGGCAAGCGCGGCGGTGCCGTGTGAAAGGCCGGTCATCATGTCCTATCCGATCCACCGCTTTCAGGCCATGTGCCGCCTGACCCCCGCTGAAGAACGGCACCTGACGACCCTGGGCGATGCCGAGGTCGTGCGGCGGCGCGGTGAGACTTTCCAGCGGGAAGGCGATGCACCGGGGGGCTTCCATTTGCATGTGCGCGGCTGGATCAGCTCGTCCATCCTGCTGCGCAGCGGGCATCGGCTGATCCAGAAGATTCATCTGCCCGGCGACATATTGGGCACGCCCAGCATGGTCCTGCCCCAGGCCGCCGACACGCTGACCGCGATTACCGAGGCGGTGACGGCCTTCGTGCCCTATGAACGCTTCGGTCAACTCTTTACCCAGGCCCCACGTCTGGCCGCCTTGTTCACCATCGCGGTACAGATGGAGCGGCTGGCGCTGATGGATGTGCTGGCCGTGACCGGCAACGCCTCGGCCCGTGAACAGCTGGCGCGGCTATTGGTCGATCTCCATGCGCGGCTCAGCCCGATTGGAATGGTGCAGGATGACAGCTTCCATCTGCCGCTGACCCAGGAGGTGCTGGGCGATCTGCTCGGCCTGACCGCGGTGCACGTCAACCGTACGATCCGGGGCATGGAAGCCGATGGGATCATCTCCCGTGAGGGGCACCGGGTGCGCCTGCTGAACCTGCCCGCCCTGCAAGAAATCTCGCCGCTGCCGCCCCGGTGCCCGCAGTTCGAACCGGCATGGCTGCCCGCGCCGCTATAAAAAAAGGCCCCGGTATCGACCGGGGCCTTTTCGTATCGGGTCGGGGAGGGCGGTCAGCCCTTCCGACCGGCCTCGAACAGGAACCAGGCGCGTTCCTCGGCCTGATCGGTCCATTCGTCGACGATGCCGCTGGTGGCGTTGTCCTTGGCCTCCTCGGCCGCGTCCTTGACCGTGCGGAAGCGCTCGACCAGCTTCAGATTGTCGTCGCGCAGTTCGACCAGCATGTCGGCGGCCGACACGAATTCGCGGTCATTGTCGACGATGGTCTGACGGCGCGCGATGTCGCCGATCGAGCGCAGCGTGACGTTGCCGGTCTTTCGCACGCGCTCGGCAATGGCGTCGGTCACGCCCAGGATCTGCGCGGCCTGATCGTCGAGCATCAGGTGATAATCGCGGAAATGCGGGCCAGAGACGTGCCAGTGGAAATTCTTGGTCTTCAGATAAAGCGCATAGCAATCGGCCAGCGCGCCATTCAGCGCGTCGGCGACGCTGGCGGTGGCGTTGCGATTGAGGTCGGTCGGCGTATCGAGCGCCGGATTGATATCGGACATGGACATGCTCCCGCTGTCTGAGGAATCGTTGCGTTAACGATCCGATGGCCCAATGGCTCCCTCGCTGTCCATGTACAAAGCCTGCGCTGTCTGATCGACCGCCTAGATCAATCCCTTGGCAGAAAGCGCGATGACGATGCCGATCAGGATCATGATTGCGCCGCCCGTCATCCGGATCGGTCGCCACGCCAGCCTGCGCCACTCACGCGCGCCCAGCAGGATCGCCGGTATCAACGCGCCGAGCATCCCCAGCATCGCGCCCGGCCAGGCCGCCCAGGGCAGGGGAGAGCGTGCGGCGGCGACCGCGACCAGCACCAGCCCGGATTCCATCAACAGGATCGTGCCCGCCCCCAACAAGGCGGTGCCGAACACCCCTAGGCGAACCGAGCCGAAGGGCGAACCGGCGCGCGGCAACCGCCCCATCATGCCGAGGCCCACCAGCACCAGCGCAACCGCCAGCAACAGGCTGCGCGCCTCAGGTGTCACCTGCGGCCCCAGCAATATCCCGATGCGGATCGCCACCGCCGCCAGCAACCCTTGCGCCAGCAGGACCCCCGCCAGGACCGGCAGGGCGCTGTCCGTCCGTTCCGCCAGCCTTTCGGCAAAACCGCTGAGCCGCCCGCCCGCCTGTGACACCAGCGTGGCGACCAGGACGATCATCAGCGCATCCATCAGCTGGCCAGACGTACCGAACAGGCCTCTGCAAAGGCGTTGGCGGTCTGCCAATCCTGCCGCTCGCTGGCGATGGCGTCGCTCAGGATCGCGAACCAGCCATGGACGGGCGCGGGTTCGCCCTGCCGCATGAGCGCGCGGCCGATGAAATGGGTGACGGTGACGGCGGGGACCAGCCCGTGGCGATGGGCGATACGGCGAATCGCTTCCACCCCGTCGATCAACTCGGCCGCCCGCGCATAGGGGGCGGACACGTCGAGCGCGGCGATTCGGGCCCAGAGCTGGTCGCGAATCTCGGTGGAGCTGATGCCCGCATGAAGTGATTCGCCCGGCTCCATCGTGATGGTCATCCCTCTCATGCCCGCCCCGATAGCGGGAAGCAGCACGGTTTCCATAGGGCCTTGGCCGTAAAGAGGGGCTTAAATCGGGTGAAATGCTTGACTCAGGCAGGCCCATGGGCCATGGGCGGCCCTTATATAGCGGCGGCTCCGGCTGCCGCTTTCGCTTTTTCACGCATACAGGAACCAGGTCATGGCCAAGCCGACCACCGTCAAGATCAAGCTCGTCAGCTCGGCTGATACCGGCTTCTTTTACGTCACGAAGAAGAACCCGCGCACCAAGACCGAGAAGCTGAGCTTCAACAAGTACGACCCGGTCGTGCGCAAGCATGTCGAGTTCAAGGAAGCCAAGATCAAGTAATTTGCGGGCGGCGGCCCCGGGGTCGCCCCGTAAGTCTTGAAGGCGTGAAGCCGCCGTCCGACAGGACGCGCGGCTTTTTGTCGTTGGTCTGAGTGCCTAGGTCCGCCACGCGCGCTCTCCCTCCCGCAGGCGGGAGGGGGTCGGGGGGAGGGTTAGGAGTCTCATCGAGACCGTCGCTCGTGGCTTTCCCTCCCCCATCCCCTCCCGCTTGCGGGAGGGGCGTGCTTGTGGCGAGCGGCGGAACGCCAATTCGTGCCTTTACGCCGCTTCCGGGTACAGCGTGGCGATCAGCCAGTCGTGGAACAGCTTCACCGACTTCAGCTGAAGCGCACGCGGGCGGCAGACGAACCAGTGGCTGTATGGGCTGTCGACCTCGATATCGAACAGCCGGACCAGACGCGGATCATGCGCATGTTCGAAATGGCTGGCGTGCATGAAGGCGACGCCGAGGCCCTGCGCCACCGCCTCCAGCATCAGGCCGCCCGAGTCGAAGAAGTCGATCGCCTTGGGCTTGATATCGGTCAGTCCTGCGACCTGGCACCAGGCGGTGAAGGCGTCGGGCATTTCGCGGTGCAGCAGCGCGGTCATGCCGTTCATCTGCTCGGGTCGGAGCAGCGGATCGGGGCCTTCGAGCAGCCGCTTGGCGCCGATGACATAGACTTTGTTGCGGTCGAGCCGCTTGGCGTAGAGCGAGGGGTCGATGTCGCGGCCCAGCGCGATCACCGCGTCCAGTCCTTCGCCCAGCCGTGCGATGCCGTGCCCGGCGGTGTCGATATCCAGATGCAGTTCGGGATGTGCCGCACGTAGCAGCCCCATATGCGGGAACAGCCGCTGCGACGCATAGAGCGGCAGCACGCCCAGGCGCAGGCGCAACACTTCCTGTCCGCTGGTCATCGCCTCCACCGCATCCGACAACTGGTCGAGCAGCGGCGCGATCTGCTCCATCAGGCGCTGGCCCTCTTCATTGGGCACCATCGCCTGGTGCCGCCGGGCGAATAGCGGCTTGCCGACAAAGCGTTCCAGCGTCTGCACCCGGCGGCTGAGCGCGGGCGCCGACAGCGCCAGTTCCTCGGCCGCCGCCTTGATGGAGCCCAGGCGTACGACCTGGACAAATGCTTCGATCGCACCCAGCGGGGGGAGCCTGCGCATGGCGTACCTGTACTCGTTGACCTATTGGGCAGAGGATTGCACAAACTGCAATCATAACCAAGCTTTTCGCACTTGCAACATAACGTGTCGCACCGCAAAAGGAACGGGCCTTTCAGGCATCCTCTCCTAAAAACTTTCACGGGCTGGTCGTTTCGATCGGCCCTTTTTTTTGCCTCGGCTCGGCCGTCCGCCCTTTTGCGGGCCGGAACCCGCCCCCACGTCCCGCGCTTTCGTGTTTCAGACACTTTGCCAAGGGACGATCATGGCCGACAGCGACGCGCCGACCCGCAAGATACAGGTGGCCAATAGCCGCCCCGAGGATTCGGGCCGGGGCCTCGCCCATGTCCCGCGCAGCCTGATGGCGGCGCTGGGCATCACCGAAGGCGACGTGGTCGAGATCGTCGGCAAACAGGCCACCCCGGCGCGCGCGGTCGCCCCCTATCCCGAGGATGAAGGGCTGGACCTCGTCCGCATCGACGGGTTGCAGCGCGCCAATGCGGGCGTCGGCTCGGGCGATTTCGTCGAGGTGCGCAAGGTCGAATCGAAGCCTGCGACCCGTGTCGTCTTTGCCCCTGCGCAACAGAATCTGCGGCTTCAGGGCTCGGCCCAGGCTTTGAAGCGGACCTTCTTCAACCGGCCGCTCTGCCAGGGCGATGTGGTCGCCACGGCGGGGCAGCAACGGGTCACCAACATGCCGCCGGGTGTCGCGCAGTTCATGAACGCGCCCGCCTATGCGTTGCAGGAAATCCGCCTCGCGGTCGTCGCGGCCAGCCCCAAGGGGGTCGTCCATATCGACGAGAATACCGAGGTCGAGCTGCGTCCCGAATATGAGGAGCCGCGCGAGGCGAGGCGCGCCGACGTCACCTATGACGATATCGGCGGCATGGCCTCGACCATCGACCAGCTGCGCGAGATGGTCGAGCTGCCGCTACGCTATCCCGAATTGTTCGAGCGGCTGGGCGTCGAGCCGCCAAAGGGCGTGCTGCTCCACGGGCCGCCCGGCACCGGCAAGACGCGGCTGGCCCGTGCCGTCGCCAATGAGTCGGATGCCCAGTTCTTCCTGATCAACGGCCCTGAGATCATGGGCTCGGCCTATGGCGAGTCGGAGCAGCGGCTGCGCGAGATCTTCGAGGAGGCGACCAAGTCCGCCCCCTCGATCGTCTTCATCGACGAGATCGACTCGATCGCCCCCAAGCGCGACCGGGTGCAGGGTGAGGCGGAGAAGCGGCTCGTCGCGCAGCTGCTGACGCTGATGGATGGGTTGGAAGCGCGCGCGAACCTGGTCATCATCGCCGCAACCAACCGGCCCGAAGCGATCGACGAGGCGCTGCGGCGGCCGGGTCGGTTCGACCGCGAGATCGTGGTCGGCGTGCCCGACGAGCGCGGGCGGCGCGAGATTCTGGGCATCCATACGCGCGGCATGCCGCTGGGCGACAAGGTCGATCTGAACGAGCTGGCGCGCACCACCTTCGGCTTTGTCGGCGCGGATTTGGCCGCGCTGACCCGCGAGGCGGCGATCGAGGCGGTGCGGCGGATCATGCCGCGCCTGAACCTGGAGGAACGGACGATCCCGGCCGAAGTGCTGGATACGCTATCGGTAACGCGCGAGGATTTCCTGGAGGCGCTGAAGCGCGTCCAGCCCTCGGCGATGCGCGAGGTGATGGTGCAGGCGCCGACCGTGCGCTGGGAGGATGTCGGCGGGCTCGACACCGCGCAGATGAAGCTGAAGGAAGGCGTCGAACTGCCGCTGAAGGACCCTGATGCGTTTCGGCGCCTGGGCATCCGGCCCGCCAAGGGTTTCCTGCTCTATGGCCCGCCCGGTACCGGCAAGACGCTGTTGGCGAAAGCGGTCGCGCGCGAGGCGCAGGCCAATTTCATCGCCACCAAGTCGAGCGACCTTCTGTCCAAATGGTATGGCGAGAGCGAGCAGCAGATCACCCGGCTGTTCGCCCGTGCGCGGCAGGTGGCGCCGACCGTGATCTTCATCGACGAACTGGATTCGCTGGTCCCGGCGCGTGGCGGCGGGCTGGGTGAGCCGCAGGTGACCGAGCGGGTGGTCAACACCATTCTGGCCGAGATGGACGGGCTGGAGGAGTTGCAGTCGGTCGTCGTCATCGGCGCGACCAACCGGCCCAATCTGGTCGACCCCGCGCTGCTGCGCCCGGGGCGGTTCGACGAACTCATCTATGTCGGCGTGCCCGACAAGGCGGGGCGGCGGCGTATCCTGGGCATCCAGACCGCGAAGATGCCGTTGGCCGAGGATGTCGATCTGGATGACGTGGCGGCGCGGACCGACCGGTTCACCGGTGCCGATCTGGGTGACGTGGTGCGCCGGGCGGGCCTGATCGCGCTGCGCAAGTCGTTGGGCGCGACTCAGGTCGATATGGCGGCCTTCGACGAGGCGCTGACCGAGGCGCGGGCAAGCGTGACCCCGGAAATGGAGCGCGATTACGAACAGATCGCCGCCAAGCTGAAGCAGGAGGCGGCGGCGATCCAGCCGATCGGCTTCATCGCGCCGGGCATGCTGACGCCGCGAGGGGACAAGCAGCCGTAACGGAAGCCTAAGCCCCTCCTCCCGGCAGGGGGGAGGGGTTTGGGGTGGGGGCTGTGCCACAAGCGATGGTCTCGGTGAGACCCCTTGCCCTCCCCCATCCCCTCCCGCCTGCGGGAGGGGCGTGCTTGCGGCGCGCTTTGGATTCCAAACGGCTAAGTTTGGTCCCACGCATAACTTCGCCCAACCTGCGCCACGGCCACCTCATACCGCGAATACCATTCCGCCCGCCCCCGGTCCCGGATCGCGGCATGGTCCGGGTGCGCCCGCTACGCCAAGGCGCTGGCTTCGTCTGCCCACCAACTGACGGTGATCCCGATCCCATCCGCCCCGCGCGCACTGTCGACGCCACGATAACCCGGTTGCCCGGCGGCGAGGGCGTCCATTGCCTCTGCCGCCGCGGCATAGCCCGCCGGATCGCTCTCCGTCCGCGTCGACACGAAAATCACCGCGATCTGCCCTGTCCGGTCCATGCCAAATTCCCCGTCGATCGAGTCCGCTTTGCGACGGAATGCACCGCGCCCGCGCAACCCAATAGCTTGAAAGTCGTTCGGCACCTGTGCGACGAGGGGGTTTCCCTCGCGCGTCCCTTACGCGGGGATCACGAACGACAGGAACTCGATGCCCAGCTCGACCACCGCCGCGCGCAAGTCCCGCACCGATGCCACGGGTTATCCGTCGCCCGGCCAGATGTTCTTTCAGCAGTTCCTGAAGCATCCGGTGATGGTGGGCTCGATCATTCCGTCGTCGGGCAAGCTGATCCGCAAGATGCTGGCCCCCGTCGATTGGGCCAACACCAAATTGTTCGTCGAATATGGCCCCGGCGTCGGCACCTTCTGCCGCCCGGTTCTGGAGCGCATGGCGCCCGACGCGACGCTGATCGCGATCGATACCAATGCCGATTTCTGCGACTATCTGCGCCACACGATCATCGACTCCCGCTTCAAGGCGGTGAACGGGTCGGCGGCGGACGTGCAGAAGATCGTGCGCGATCATGGTTTCGACCATGCCGATTATGTCCTGTCGGGCCTGCCCTTCTCGACCTTGCCGCCCGGCGTCGGTCCGGCGATCGCGCAAGGCACGCATGACGTGCTGCGCCCCGGCGGCGCGTTCCTGGTCTATCAGTTCAGCCCCAAGGTGAAGGACTTCCTGGTTCCGCACTGGTCGAATATCGACCACGACATGGAATGGTGGAACGTGCCCCCGGCGCAGCTCTACTGGGCCTGGAAGGACTGACACCCATTCCTCCCCTGTAAGGGGAGGGGAACCAGCGAAGCTGGTGGAGGGGTGTCGCCCTCTCGATAGCGGGACACCCCTCCGTCAGGCCTGACGGCCTGCCACCTCCCCTTACAGGGGAGGAATTTTAGTCCCCGTCCGGCGACTCGATCCCGAAGTTCAGCCCCCGCGATACCGACGGATCGATCACCGCGATCAGCAGATATGCCGCGAACTGGCGCAGCCGCTGGAACCAACCGGTATTCCGCTTGTACCAGTCGGGGGTGATCGCCTCCGACCGCGCGACCTCTCCGTCGATATAGGCGCGGACATGGGCCGCAAAGGCGGCGTCCTCCACCCTGAGCATCAGTTCCAGATTTACGAACAGGCTGCGCATGTCGAAATTGGCCGAGCCGACATGCACCGCATCGTCGATCACGTATAATTTGGTGTGCAGCTTGGTCAGCTGATATTCGAAGATCCGCACGCCCTTGCGCAGCAGGCCCGCATAGGTGAAGCGCGCGGCGGCGATCGTCGCCTCGTTGTCGGACTTGCCCGCCGTCACGATCCGCACCTCGGCCTCGCGCCGCCCCGCCCGGTCGAGGCGGCGGAGCATGGTGGGACTGGGCGTGAAATAGGCGGCGATCACGTCGATGCGTCGCCCCCGCCGCATATCGTCGCGCACGGTTCGCGCCCAGGGCGACAGCCGCCGGGTCGGCCCGCCGATCAACCAGCGCAATCTACCCTTCGACTCGCTCCAATGCGCCAGCGCCTTGTTCAGGTCGCGAAGGCGCCCCTTGGGATCTTCCGTCCAGGCGAACAGCGCATCGAAATATCCCGCCATCCGCGCCGCCGCCGAACCCTCGACCAACAGGCCCAGATCGCGCCAGCTCTGGTCGGCGGGGGTGCCGAAATAATCATCCTCGATATTGAAGCCGCCGATGATGATCGAGGGGGAGGGCCCTCCGGCATCCGCCAGCGCCAGCTTCTGATGGTTGCGCAACAGATAGCGGCGGCCGAAGCGCGGCTCGAACCGCGACAGCCGCGCACCCGTCTCGACCAGGGGGCGGAAGAACGCCTCGTCCGCGCCCGCCCCGAAGCCGTCGACGATCACCGACACCGAGACGCCGCGCCGGGCTGCCGCGATCATCGCGTCGCGGACCCGCCGCCCGGTTTCGTCATCGGCATAGATATAATAGAGGATGCGCAACGAGACCTGCGCCCCGTCGATCAGCGCCAGCACCGCCTCCAGTCGCCGTGGCCCTGTGTCGAGCAGGGTCAGCCGCTGCCCATCGACCTGGAAACCGGGCTGCTCGGTCGGATGGGGGGCGGAAATGGCGCGGCTCCTTGGGGTAGGTGATCCTGTCGAAAACGTAACGACCCAGGGGGCGGGGGTGTTGCAAGTCCAAGGCTTTTGACTTGGGTGGCCTTTGCTGCTAGGCGGCACGCTTTCATCCCAGCATTATTTGCGAAGGACACACGCATGGCGCGCGTCACCGTCGAAGATTGCGTCGACAAGATTCCCAACCGTTTCGATCTGGTGCTGTTCGCGGCGCAGCGGGCCCGTCAGATTTCGGGCGGGGCGGATCTGACCGTCGACCGCGATCGCGACAAAAACCCGGTCGTCGCGCTGCGCGAGATCGCAGAGGAAACGGTCCGTCCGACCCATCTGGAAGAAGCCGTGGTCAACAGCCTGCAGCGCGTCCAGATCGACGACGAGGACGAGGCGGATGACGTCGGCAGCCTGCAGGCCTCGGCCGAGGCGCTGCGCCTGACCGCCGCCGCTCCGCCGCGCAACCAGAACCTGGGTGCCGATTACGACGGCTGATCGGCTGCGGGCCGATCGCCCGGCGTGATCGCCCAGTGTATCGCACAGCAAAAAGGGGCCGACGCTAACCCAGCGTCGGCCCCTTTTCCGTTGCGCGTCGGGGGCGGGGCTTACCAGCCCCAGCCGTGATGCCGCCACGAATCCCAATATTGCGCCTTTTTCGCCTCATGCGCGAAGCGGGCGGCCTGTTTGGCCTCCGACCGGCGGATCGAGGCATCATGCGCATAGGCGTTGGCGGCGCGGTAATCGCCATAATAAGCGGCTTCGTCGGCCGCGCGCTGGTCCCGGCCCGCCTGATAGGCGCGATACTGGGCATCCTGATGCGCCTGCTGGGCGGCATAGCCGTCATAACGCCAGTCCTGCGCGCCGGCGGCGGTGGCCGTCAGCATCGCCCCACCGGCCAGGGCCACCAGCAATCCGGTCTTGAGCATCTTCATTGCCAGTTCCTCGAAACGTATTCGCTCCCGTATGTTGCGGATATTGAGGCATTTGATCTGAACGAAGCATGGCGGTGGCGTTCAGCCAATTGGCAGCTTGCGACGGGCGCGACGCCCCAGCGGTTGAAGGAACGGGAGAGCCGAGATGATCGCAGCATTGATCCTGCAAGCCAGCATCGCCGGGCCGTTACCCGATGATGTCTGGGCGGACATGACCTATGAGCCGTCCCTTGCCTATAGTTCGGAAACCGTCGCGTTTCTTCGCGACGAGGCCAGCAGCATGGCGGATCCCCGCATCCTGCGCATGACCTTACGGCGACACGGCAAGCCGACCGTCATCACATGGGCCGACAGCCGGACATGTCCCGGCGCGGCCGAAGCCGTCCGCCATTTGCGATCCATCCCCATGCCGACGCCGTCACTGCCCAGCGACCCGGCGGACCTGATCCTGGACGGCGTGGGCTATCGGGTCCGCTTTCGGGCGCATTACGGCTCGGAAATCGGGTTTCCGGTCGAGGTCGATTCGAATGCCGGCACGCCGCTGGCCGAATGGGTGAACCGGACGCGCGCGATGCTGAAACCCTGCTGGACGACGACCCGCCCCGGTTAGGGCCACGGCGCGATCCACCCCTTCTCCCCTATCCGAGGGGCGGGGGGAAGACAGGCCTATGGGCATGCCGACCCTGCCTGGACGTGCAAACCGTTGCACTTTCGGATGGGGAGCACGCGCATCCCCCGGCTCGATGTGAAAAACCGCCGCCCGCCGGGCACGGGCGACGACGTTTCACTCAATACGCATAAGCCTTCACCAGATCGTAGAGATAATCCCGCCCGTCATAGAGAGACGTCACCCGAATCCGCTCGTTCAGGCCGTGGATGCCCGACATGTCCTTCTCGATGAAGATGCCCGGCGCGCCGTAAACGGGAATGCCGATCGTCTGGAAGAAGATGCCGTCGGTCGCCCCGGTCGACATCATCGGGACCAAAGGCACGCCGGGGAAATGCTTGGCCGCCAGCGTCTTCATCGGGCCGATGATCTTCGGATCGAGCTTGGGCGGAATCGCGGTCGGGCGCACCGGCTGGTTGGCGGTGACGGTGACCTTGGCGCCCGCCAGCTCCTTCAGCCGGGCCAGCGTGCCGTCGACCGTCTCGCCGGGGAAGATGCGGCAGTTGATATTGGCCGTCGCGCGCTGGGGCAGGGCGTTTTCGGCATGGCCCGCCTGGAGGAGCGTCGCGACGCAGGTGGTGCGCAGCGTCGAGTGCAGCGCCTTGTCCTGGCTGACGATCGCATCCGCTGCCTTGTCGTCCGGATTGGCGAGCAGCCGGGTGATCGCATCGCCAAGCTGGCCGCCGACCTTCTGCGCGGTCGCGGTCAGGAAGGCCCGGGTGGTGTCGGTCAGGTGGATGGGAAACTCATAACCCTGCACCGCCTTCACCGCATCGGCGAGTTCGTAGATCGCGTTTTCCGGCGTCGGCTGCGAGCTATGCCCGCCCGGATTGGTGGCGAGGAAGGTATAGTTCTGCGCCGCCTTCTCGCCGACCTGCACCGCCAGCAACTCGCGCTTGCCGTCCGAGTCGAGCCGCCCGCCGCCGCCCTCGTTCAGGACGAATTCGGCGGCGATCAGGTCGGGCTTGTTCTTGGCCAGCCATTCCGCGCCGTTGAAGGCAAAGGTCGTTTCCTCGCCACAGGTCAGCGCCATCTTGATCGTGCGCTTGGGCGGGGTTTTCTTCAGGCGGATCAGCGTGTCGGCCCAGACCGCGCTCATCGCCTTGTCGTCGACGGTGCCGCGGCCATAGAGGAAGCCGTCCTCCTCGATCAGCTTGAACGGATCGCGCGTCCAGTCCTCGCGCTTGGCCTCGACCACGTCGAGATGGCCGAGCAGCAGCATCGGCTTCAGCTTCTTGTCGGTACCGGGCAGGACCGCAACGATGCCGCCGTCCTTGGGATGTTCGGGCACCGAGAACAGGGTGATGTCGGAGTCTTTGTAGCCCGCGGCCTTCAGCCGGTCGGCGATCTGGCCCGCGGCCTGGGTGCAGCTGCCGACCGACAGGCTGGTATTGGTTTCGACCAGTTGCTTGTACAGGTCGAAGAACGCCTTCTGGTCGGGCCTCCCTTGCGCCGCCGCGATGCCGGGCAGCATCGCCCCGGGAATCGCCAGTGCCGCCGCCACCCCGCCGAGCCATTTTGCCAACCGCATGTGATCCCCCTCTTTTCTGTGTCGGCGGGGAATAGAGCGTGTCACGGGGTGCGGTGCAAGCGGTTGAGCTTGCCAATTCCTCCCCTGCAAGGGGGGGAGGCGGTGCGCGCAGCGCGTCGGAGGGGTGTCCCGCTATCGAGAGGGGCGACACCCCTCCGTCAGGCCTCCAGCCTGCCACCTCCCCTTCCAGGGGAGGGATGAGACGCTCCTAATCCTTTGCCCCGGATCGTTTTCGCGCTAGCAGTCGCCGATGGACCAGCCCGACATTTCCGCTCGCCCCCGCCTGATTTCGCCTTCGCTCTTTGCCCTGTCGATCTTCTATGGCGGCATGGTCTGTATCGCGGGCGTGCTGGGCAACAAGCAGGTGGCACTCGGCCCGCTGGCGGTCGAGGCGGGCATCTTCGCCTTCCTGCTGCTGGTCGTCACGTCGAGCGCGGTGGCCGAGCTGCACGGCCCCGCCACCGCCGGACGGCTGGTGCGGGTGGGCTTCGTGCCGCTGCTGGTGTCGCTGGTTCTCTCCTTCGTCGTCTACAAGCTGCCCGCCTCGCCGGAGATGATCCCGGCCAATCGCGATGCCATCCAGCTGGTGCTGGGATCGACCTGGCGGATCTGGATGGGGGGCATCGTCGCCTACGGCGTGTCGCAGACGCTGAACGTCACCATCTTCGCAGCCCTGAAAGGACGCGAGGGGAGCAAGCTGCTCTGGCTGCGCGCGGCGATCGCCAGCATGCTCAGCCAGGTGGTCGATACGCTGCTGTTCGTGACGATCGCCTTTTACGGCGAGTTTCCCGTCGGCCCGCTGATCGTGGGGCAGATGATCGCCAAGGTCACGCTGTCGGCGATCCTGGTGCCGCCGTTGATCTATGTCTTTGTAGGGCTGGGGCGGCGGCTGGACCGCGCCTGACCCATATTGCCGGTTTTCCCCGCTCCCGACCCGCGATAAAGGGCCGCCATGACCAACCACGATCCCGACGCCGCCCTGCTCGCCAAGGCCGAGACGCTGACCGAGGCGCTGCCCTATCTTCAGCGTTACGCGGGCAAGACCTTCGTGGTGAAATATGGCGGCCACGCCATGGGCGATCCCGAGCGGCAGCGCGACTTCGCCGAGGACATGGTGCTGCTGAAGGCGGTCGGCATCAACCCGGTCGTGGTCCATGGCGGCGGTCCGCAGATCGGCGCGATGCTGAAGCGCCTCGGCGTCGAATCGCAGTTCGTCAACGGCCTGCGCGTCACCGACCGCGAAACCGCGCAGATCGCCGAGATGGTGCTGGCGGGTTCGATCAACAAGGAAATCGTCAGCTGGATCTCCGCCGCCGGGGGCCGCGCGGTCGGCATCTCGGGCAAGGATGCGGGCCTCGTCATCGCCGAGAAGATCCAGGGCCGCGAGGCCGATCCGCTGAAGGGAATCGAGCGGCATGTCGACCTGGGCTTCGTGGGCGAGCCGGTCGCGGTCGATCCGCGCCTGATCGAAAGCCTGTGCGCCGACGGCATCATCCCGGTCATCGCGCCGGTCGCCATCGGGCTGGATGGGCATACCTATAACATCAACGCCGATACCATGGCGGGCGCGATCGCCGCGCGGCTGGGTGCGTCGCGCTTCTTCCTCCTGACCGATGTCGCGGGCGTGCTCGACAAGCAGGGCGAGCTGATGACCGACCTCAACCCGGCCAGGATCGCGGAACTGCGCAGTGACGGGACGATTTCGGGGGGGATGATCCCCAAGCTGGAAACCTGCGTCAACGCGGTGGAAGCGGGCGTGGACGCGGCGGTGATCCTGGACGGGCGCGTGCCGCACGGGATGCTGCTGGAGATCTTCACCAAGCAGGGGGCGGGGACTTTGGTGCGGCGGTGATTTTTGCTTGAGGTGAGGTCGGGGCGTGGCCTTCGACTTCGCTCAGGCTGAACGGGGGTGAGTAAGGCTCACTTGGCCTTTGGCCGCTCTCCTCCCGCAAGCGGGAGGGAAAGTCACAGGGGATGGTCTCTGCGAGGCTCCGTGCCCTCCCCAAMCCCCTCCCGCCTGCGGGAGGGGCTTAAAAGAAGAAGGGTAAGGTCTCACCCTCAAAAATCGACCGCCACGCCCTTCAATTCCCAATCCCCATAGCGCACCGGATTCTTCCCCAACGGGTCGTCCTGCGGCTCCGGCTTGGCCTCGGGCTGCGGCACGGGCGGGTTCTGCGAGAGATAGGCGGGCGGCTTCACATGGTCGGGGCGCTGGCCCATGAGCGGTCCTTTCGACTAAGGGGACGGAATATTGCAGCCCATGTCGGGGCTGACAGGAGTTTTGCCAAGTGACACGTCCTTCCCAATCGCCGACCCGTGGCCGTCCCGATCGTCGTGGTGGCCCCAAGGGCGAGGACCGTCGCGGGCGGCAGCAGCGCCCGACCGAGCCGCTGGGGACCGCGAGCCGCCGCGCCGCCATCCGGCTGCTCGACGCGGTGCTGCGTCGGGGCGAGCCGCTGGAGGCCGCACTCGCCTCGGCGACTCGTGCGCTGCCGGGCGGGCCTGACCGGGGTCTGGCGCACGCCATCGCGGCGGAGACGCTGCGCCGCCTGCCCGATCTCGACGCGCTGATCGACTCGGCGACCAAGCAGCGCCTGCCCGACGATGCCAAGGCGCGCTTCGCCCTGCGCATCGCGCTCGTCCAGGTGCTGGCGCTGGGCACGCCGCCGCACGCCGCGATCTCGACCGTGCTGCCGCTGGTCGATGGCGGCCCGCGCAAGCTGGTCCACGGCGTGTTCAGCACCATCACCAAGAGCGGCGTGCTGCTCCCCGAAATCCCCGCTCTGCCCGACACGACCGAGGCCCGTTGGGAAGAGAATTGGGGCGAGGAGATGGTCGAGGCCGCCGCCCATGCCATCGCCGCGCCGCCGCCGCTCGACCTGACGCTGGCCGATCCGTCCGCGACCGGGGAATGGGCGGAAAAGCTGGGCGGGATCAGCCTGTTGCCCGGTCATGTGCGTTTGCCTTCGGGTAGCGCGGTGATGGAGTTGCAGGGTTTCGACGAGGGCGCCTGGTGGGTGCAGGACCTCGCCGCCTCGATCCCCGCACGGCTGCTGGGCGAGGGCAAGGGCCATGTGCTCGACCTGTGTGCCGCACCGGGTGGCAAGACGCTCCAACTCGCCGCCGCCGGTTGGACCGTCACCGCGATCGACCAGTCCGAGTCGCGCCTTGCCCGACTCGCCGAGAATCTGGAGCGCACCAACCAGTCCGCCGAGGTTGTCACCGCCGACCTGCGCGAATGGAGCCCGAAGCAACCGGTCGATGCGATCCTGGTCGACGCGCCGTGCAGCGCCAGCGGCATCTTCCGCCGTCACCCGGACGTCCTCTACCGCGTCCGCCCCGCGATCATCGCCGAGATGGCCGCGTTGCAGCGCGTGATCCTAGCGCGCGCCGCCGACTGGCTGAAGCCCGGCGGGACCTTGGTCTATGCCACCTGCTCGCTGGAGCCCGAAGAGGGCGAGCGCCAGATCGCCGCCTTCCTGGCCGAGCGCCCCGATTATGCGCTGTCGCCGATCGCCGGCGAATGGCCGGGGATCACCGAGCAGGGCACGATCCGCACCCTGCCGACGATGCTCGCAAAGGAAGGGCGGCTCGACGGGTTCTTCATCGCGCGGCTGCAACGCAAAGGCTGACTTGGGCGCGATATGGCGTTAAGGACAAATGCCATGCTCCCCGTCCGTATCGCACCCTCCATCCTGTCCGCCGATTTCGCCAAACTGGGCGAGGAAGTCCGGGCCATCGACGCCGCTGGTGCCGACTGGATCCACATCGATGTGATGGACGGGCATTTCGTGCCCAACATCACCATCGGCCCGGCGGTGGTGAAGGCGTTGCGCCCGCACACGACCAAGCCGTTCGACGTCCATCTGATGATTTCGCCGATCGACGCCTATCTCGACGCCTTTGCCGAGGCCGGGGCGGACACGATCACGGTCCATCCGGAGGCGGGGCCGCATATCCACCGCACGATCCAGCACATCAAGGGGCTGGGCAAGCGCGCCGGTGTCGTCCTGAACCCCGCCACGCCCGCCAAGATGCTGGATTACCTGATCGACATGGTCGACCTGGTCCTGGTGATGAGCGTGAACCCCGGCTTCGGCGGGCAAAGCTTCATCGAGAGCCAGCTCAAGAAGATTTCGGCGATCCGCAAGATGATCGAGCATTCGGGCCGCGCCATCGACCTGGAGGTGGATGGCGGGGTCGATCCGGCCTGGGCCAAGCGCTGTATCGAGGCCGGGGCCGATGCGCTGGTCGCGGGCACCGCCGCCTTCCGGGGTGGCCCGGAGCATTACGCCGCGAACATCGCCGCTCTGCGCGGTTGAGCGGGCCGTTGACTCAAATGCGCGATCGCATGGGGGCCGAAGAGGCCCGTATCGCCGCCGACAGCATCGAGGAAGGCAAACGCCTGGTCCGCGTCCAGAGCGGCGGCCTGTCGCTCGCGGATCGGCTCAGCGAGCATCTTCACCGGCTGACCTGGCGCACGCCGCTGCATTCGCTGCGGCTGAAGGGGCGGCATCCGCTAAAGCTGATGGCGGTGCCCGAGGACCCCGTATTGGGCGATATCGAGCGCGGTCATGCGCTGCTCGGCGGGGTGCTCGACTGGCGGGGCGAGGAGCGGGGGGTCGAGTCGATCGATTTCGCCCGGCCCGACTGGTCGACGGGTTTTGCCGATCATCTGCACAGCTTTGCCTGGCTGCGCGACCTTTCGACCGTCGCGACCCGGGCGCAGGGTGCGCCGATCGCCGAGTATCTGATGGGCCGCTGGCTCGACGCCTTTGCCGAGACGGTCGATGCCGTCGCCTGGCGACCCGATCTCTGGGGGCGGCGCATCCTGTTCTGGACCGCGCATGCGCCGCTGATCCTGTCGTCCGACGACCTCGTCTATCGCTCGCGCGTGCTCAACACGATGGCGCGAGGCGCGCGGCATCTCGATCGCGGCGCCGACAAGGCCCCGCCGGGCGTTGCGCGCATCGCGGCATGGTGCGGGGTGATCGCGGCCGGGCTGCTGCTGGCCGGGGGCGATCCGCGCCAGGCGTTCGGTGAGGCGGGGCTGGCCCGCGCGCTCGATACCGGGCTGTTTCCCGATGGCGGCGTGATCGCGCGCAGTCCGGCGGTACAGCTCGACGCGGTGATGCTGTTGACCATGATGCGCGAAGTCTATGACGCGCGCGGCCTGGCCTTTCCCGAACAGTTCCAGACGCGGTTGCAGCGGATGATCTCGGCGCTGCTCGGGGTCATGCATGGCGACCGGGCGCTGTCGAGCTGGCAGGGCTCCGGCCCCGAAACGCCCGAGCGGATCGCCGCCGTGATCGAGGCATCGGGCGTGCGCACCCGGCCGCTGCGCCAGGCGGGCGATTGGGGCTATCAGCGGCTGGCGGCGGCGCAGGCGGTGCTGGTCATGGACGCCGCACCCCCACCGATCGCCCGCGCGATCGAGGGCGGCTGCGCCTCGACCCTGGCCTTCGAGTTTTCGGATGGCGCGCAGCGGATCGTCGTCAATTGCGGCGGCGCGCGCGCCACCGTGGCGCAGGTGCCCGCCAGCCTGGCCCATGGCCTGCGCACCACGGCGGCGCATTCGACGATGACGCTGGGCGACAGCAACTCCACCGCCATCCATGCCGACGGCACGCTGGGACGCGGCGTCGCCGAGGTGGAACTCAGTCGCCAGGAGTCGGACGCGGCCAGCCGGATCGAGGCGAGCCATGACGGTTATGTCCGTCGCTATGGCTTCACCCATCGCCGCCAGCTGCTGCTGACCGGCGACGGCCGCGAACTGCGCGGCGAGGATGCGTTGCTGCCCGAGGGGCGCAAGCGGCAGGCGGGCAGCACGGTCTTCGCCCTGCGCTTCCATCTGGGCGACGGGGTGGAGGCGATGGTGACGGCCGAGAGCGGCCAGGCGATCCTGCGGCTGGAGGACGGCGCGCTGTGGCAGTTCCGCTGTCGCGGCGGTTCGCTGACCATCGAGGAGTCGCTGTGGATCGACGGCACCGGACGGCCGGTGGCGACGCAGCAGTTGGTCGTGACCGGCGAAACGCCCGCGGGCGGCGCGCATGTCAGCTGGGCATTCAAGCGGGCGTTGTGACCCATATTCCTCCCCTGCAAGGGGAGGGGGACCATGCGAAGCATGGTGGAGGGGTGTCCCCATTCGAGAGGGAAGACTGCCCCAACGATCGGTGACACCCCTCCGTCAGGCCTGCGGCCTGCCACCTCCCCTTGCAGGGGAGGAATGACGCTTCCCCGAATCACATTTTGCGCTTCGGCGAATCGGAGTCTATCGGGTCCGCAAACTCCCCTTCAGCATGTAGGACCCGCTGCCCGATGGCCGTTTCGCTCCCCTCCGCTCCCTCCGTCGATCTGGTGCCGGTCCGCCGCGCGCTGCTGTCGGTGTCCGACAAGACCGGCGTCATCGACCTGGCCCGTGCGCTGGCCGAGCGCGGGGTCGATCTTGTCTCGACCGGCGGCACCGCCAAGGCGATCCGCGATGCGGGCCTGCCGGTGCGCGATATTTCCGAAGTCACCAACTTCCCCGAGATGATGGACGGCCGGGTCAAGACGCTGCACCCGATGGTGCATGGCGGCCTGCTCGCGGTGCGCGACGACCCCGCCCATGCCGCCGCGATGACCGAGCATGGCATCGGCGCGATCGACCTCGTGGTGGTCAACCTCTACCCCTTCCAGCAGACCGTCGCGAAGGGCGCGGAGCGGCCCGAAATCATCGAGAATATCGACATTGGCGGCCCGTCCATGGTCCGCTCGGCGGCCAAGAATCATGGCTATGTCTCGATCCTGACCGATCCCGCCGACTATGCCGACTTCCTCGCCGATCTGGCCGCGAATGACGGCGCCTCGACGTTGAAGACCCGCCAGCGCTTGGCCGCCAAGGCCTTCGCCGCCACCGCCGCCTATGACTCGGCGATCGCGCAGTGGTTCGGCTTCGTCGACCAGGGAGAGGCGTTCCCGGCAACGCTGCCGCTCGCCTTCACCAAGCATCCCGAAACGCTACGCTATGGCGAGAACCCGCATCAGGTCGCCGCGCTCTATTTGCCGCAAAAGGGCGGTCAGGGCATCGCCCAGGCTGAGCAGTTGCAGGGCAAGGCGCTGAGCTACAACAATCTCAACGACGCCGATGCCGCGCTGGAGCTGGTCAGCGAATTCCTCGACGGTCCGCCGACCGTCGTCATCGTCAAGCACGCCAACCCGTGTGGCGTGGCGAGCGGTGACACGCTGCTGGAGGCCTATCAGGCGGCGTTCGCCTGCGACACGGTATCGGCGTTCGGCGGCATCATCGCCTGCAACCGCCCCCTCGACGCCGAGACGGCGGAAGCGATCTCGGGCATCTTCACCGAAGTGGTGGTGGCCCCGGACGCTTCGCCGGAAGCGCGTGAGATCTTCGCCAAGAAGAAGAATCTCCGCCTGCTGCTGTCGGGCGAGCTGCCCAACCCGGCGCGTCCCGGCCTGATGATGAAGTCGATCGCGGGCGGCCTGCTGGTCCAGAGCCGCGACAATGGCCGCCTGACCGACGACATGCTGAAGGTCGTGACCAAGCGCGCGCCGACGGAGCAGGAACTGGCCGATTGCCGCTTCGCCTGGACGGTGGCCAAGCATGTGAAGTCGAACGCGATCGTCTATGCCAAGGGCGGTTCGACCGCCGGTGTCGGCGCGGGCCAGATGAACCGTCTGGAATCGGCGCGCATCGCGGCATGGAAGGCCAAGGATGCCGCCGAAAAGGCGGGCTGGGCGGAACCCCGCACCATCGGTTCGGCGGTCGCGTCGGACGCCTTCTTCCCCTTCGCCGACGGCCTGCTCGCGGCGGTCGAGGCGGGCGCGACGGCGGTGATTCAGCCGGGTGGCTCGATCCGCGACGACGAGGTCATCGCGGCGGCGGACGAAGCGGGCCTGGCGATGGTCTTCACCGGCATGCGCCACTTCCGGCATTAAGTTCACTTCCTCCCCTGTAAGGGGAGGGGGGCCGCCGCGAAGCGGTGGTGGAGGGGTGTCCCCGCCGATGGTGACACCCCTCCGTCAGTCCTTCGGACTGCCACCTCCCCTTGCAGAGGAGGAGAGGGTCACCGTGTGATCCCGCCCGCATTGGGCAGCGTCGCCTCCTCCGCGCTCGGCGCCTTGCCGAACAGCGCCCGGTCCGCCGGATCAAAGGCCCAGCGCCACAGCACCAGCAGATAGGTCGCCGCGATGGCGGGCTCGCCGAACAGCAGTTCGGCCCATTCCAGCCGCTTGGGCAGCAGGGTGAACGCGCCCCCGACCACGACCGCCGCACCGGCCGCCCAAACCAAAGGCCAGCGGAACGGCGATACCGGCGCCTTCAATATGCCCGACAACACGCGCGCCTTGATGACCGAGGTCATGGTCACGCTCATGGCCAGCGCCACCGCCGGGCCCGCCGCCGCCCAGGTCTGTGGCCAGCCGAGCGCGCGCATCCCCAGGATCAGCGCGAAGCTCAGGCCGATCTGCACGCCCAGCATCGCGATCGAGATCATCAGGTTGCGGTGCCGCGCGGTATAGACCAGCGCCGATTCGCATACCGCGCCGGTCGAGGCCAGCACCTCGGCGAACAGCAGGAAGGCGAGTGCGGCGGTGCCCGACACGAATTGCGGGCCGACCACGCCCATCACGCCTTCGCCCGGAATCGAGCCCATCAGTGCCAGGCAGCCCTGTGCGGCCATGATCCAGAAGGCGACCTGCCGCACCTGCCGCGCGATCGCGCCCATGTCGCCATTGGCCAGGCTCTGGGTGATGACGGGGCCCAGGATCGGGTCGAAACTGGTCTTCAGCTTCTGCGGCAGCGAGGCGACCTGCTGCGCCATGTAATAGATGCCGACGATGCGCGGTTCGAACATCACGCCCAGGATGAAGCGGTCGACATTGCGCGTGCCCCATTCCAGCGCGTCCGCCCCCGCCAGCGGCGCATTGGCGCGGGCCAACGCGAAGACGCGGGCAAGGCGGGGGCTCCAACCCTGTGGCAGGCCATAGCTGCGCAGGAACGGCACCAGGCTGGCGATCAGCGCCGCCGTCATCGACGCGACATAGGACAGGACGAGGCCGTCGCGGATGGTGAAGAAGGAAAAGACCCAGGCGGCGATCGAGATGGTCCAGGGCTCGATCACCGCCCGTGCGGTGACGGTCGCCTTGACGTTGTGGCGATAGGCGAGCGCGGCCAGACTGACATCGGACCAGGCGATGGCGACGATGATGCAGGGCAGCCACCGGTCCAGCCCGGTGATCGCGCTATTGGGGTAGAGAAGCTCGGGAAAGCTCCACAGCACCGCACTGGCCGCCACCGAGGCGAGGAAGGCGAGCGCCATCGCGTCCCAGACCACATGGACATGCGGCCGATCGGTGGAGGCCAGTGCCTGTGCCAGCCCGCGCTTCATGCCCAATGTCGCGACCAGCGCCGCCAGTTCGACGACGACCACCGCAATGGCGAAGCGCCCGACCAGATCGGGGCCATAGATGCGCCCCGCGATGAACAGAAAGGGGATGCGCGCCGCCAGCCGCAGGACGAAGCCCGCAATATTGGTCCGCCCGCCCTTGGCCAGCGCGTCGATGTCCTGGGTCTGGGCCATCAGTGGGCGCAGTGCCCCGAAATCGGCCGGAGGCCTGACGGAGGGGTGTCACCGGCCGCGAGGTTGGGCCGAGCTGCCCCCCCATCATGGCTGGCGCCATGGTCCCCCTCCCCAAGCGGCGCTTGGGGAGGAATGGGGGTGAGGGAAGCGTGGATCAATGTGCCGCGCCCCAGCTCTTGCCGAAGCCGATCTCGACGCCCAGCGGCACCGACAGCGACACCGCCGGTTCGGCCGCGCCCGCCATCACCTCGCGGATGACCGCGCCCGCCGCCTCGGCATCCACCTCAGGCGCCTCGAACACCAGTTCGTCATGCACCTGCAGCAGCATCCGGACATGGCCCAGGCCAGCGGCGGCGAGGGCGGGTTCCATGCGGACCATGGCGCGCTTGATGATGTCGGCGCTGGTGCCCTGGATCGGCGCGTTGATCGCGGCGCGCTCGGCACCCTGGCGCTCGCCCTGGTTGCGCGAGGCGATGCGCGGGAAATGCGTCTTGCGGCCGAACAGGGTTTCGGTGAACCCCTTCTCGCGCACGCTCGACAGCGTCTCGGCGATATAGCGGTTGATGCCGGGGAAACGTTCGAAATAGCGGTCGATCATCGACTGCGCCTCGTCCGCCGACACGTCGAGCCGCCCCGCTAGGCCCCAGCGCGAAATGCCGTAGAGGATGGCGAAGTTGATCGTCTTGGCGCGCCCGCGCGTATCGCGATTGACCTCGCCGAACAGCTCCATCGCGGTCAGGCTGTGGATGTCGTCGCCATTGGCAAAGGCATCGCGCAGGGCGGGCACGTCCGCCATATGCGCGGCCAGCCGCAACTCGATCTGCGAATAGTCGGCCGCGATCAGGACATGGCCGTCCTCGGCGATGAACGCCTCGCGCAACTGCCGCCCCACCTCGGTGCGGATCGGGATATTCTGCAGGTTCGGCTCGGTCGAGGACAGGCGGCCGGTCTGCGCGCCGGTCAGGCTGTAGCTGGTATGGACGCGGCCGGTCTTGGGGTTGATCTGCGCCTGGAGCGCGTCGGTATAGGTGCTCTTCAGCTTGGAGAGCTGGCGCCATTCCAGGATCTTGCGCACGATCTCCGCCGCTTCGCCGCCGTCACGGGCAAGCCGTTCGAGTTCGGTCACGTCGGTCGAATAGACGCCCGACTTGCCCTTGCGCCCGCCCTTCAGGCCGAGGCGGTCGAACAGGATTTCGCCGAGCTGCTTGGGGCTGCCGATGGTGAAGGGAGTGCCCGCCATCACATGGATTTCGCCTTCCAGCGCGGCAATCTGTCCGGCGAATTCGGTCGAGAGCTGCGAGAGGCGGTCGCGATCGACCTTGATCCCGCGCCGCTCCATGCCCGCGATCACGGGGACGAGCGGGCGGTCGACCATCTCGTAGACGCGCGTCGCCTGCTCCATCGGCAACCGCGCCTTGAACCGCTTCCACAGCCGCAGCGTGACGTCGGCGTCCTCGGCGGCGTAGCGGGTGGCGAGTTTGAGATCGACCTCGTGGAAGCCGAGCTGCTTCTTGCCGGTGCCGACCACCTCCTTGAAGGCGAGGCAGGTGTGCGACAGATGCGTCGCGGCCAGCTCGTCCATGCCATGGCCGTGAAGCCCGGCGTCGAGGTCGAAGCTCATGACGATGGTGTCGTCATGCGGCGCGACGGCGATGCCGCGCTCGCCCAGCACGATCATGTCGAACTTCAGGTTCTGGCCGATCTTCAGGACCGACGGATCCTCGCACAGTGCCTTGATCCGCTCCAAGGCTTCGGCGACCGGAATCTGTACCGGCACCTCGGCCAGCAGGTCGGTGCCGCCATGGCCGAGCGGGATATAGCACGCCTTGTTGGGCGCCAGGCACAGGCTGACCCCGACCAGTTCGGCCTGGGTCGCGTCGGTCGAGCTGGTCTCGGTGTCGATCGCGACGAAGCCCTGGTGGCGGGCGTCGGCCACCCACTGGTCGAGCGTCGCCAGGTCCTGCACGGTCGTATAGCCGTCGAGATTGCACGGCTCGTCATCGTCCATCGGCGCGGCGGGCGCGGCTTCTCCGGCGGCGGGGGCGGGCGCGGCGTCGTCGGTGATCTGGCCCATCTTGGCGATCAGCGAGCGGAAGCCGTGATGCTCCAGAAAGGCGCGAAGCGGCGCATCCGGGATGGTCGGATGCAGCGCCAGTTCCTCCAGCGGCTGCGGCAACGGCGCATTGCACTCCAGCGTGACCAGCCGCTTTGACAGCCGCGCATTCTCGGCATGTTCGATCAGGTTGTCGCGCAGCTTGCCCTTCTTCATCTCGGGCGCGGCGGCGAGGACGGATTCCAGGTCGCCATGCTCGACGATCAGCTTGGAGGCGGTCTTGGGGCCGACGCCCGGCACGCCCGGCACGTTATCGACGCTGTCGCCCATCAGCGCGAGCACATCGCCCAGCTGCTTCGGCCCGACGCCGAACTTCTCCTGGACGTACGCCTCGCCCAGACGCCGGTTGTTCATCGTGTCGAGCATGTCGAGGCTGCCATCCTCGACCAGCTGCATCAAATCCTTGTCGCCCGACACGATCGTGACCTGCCACCCCTGCGCCATCGCGGCGCGGGCATAGCAGGCGATCAGGTCGTCGGCCTCCAGCCCCATCTCCTCGATGCAGGGCAGCGAGAAGGCGCGGGTGGCATCGCGGATCATCGGAAACTGGGGCACCAGATCGGGCGGGGGCGGGGGCCGGTGCGCCTTATACTGGTCGTACATTTCGTTGCGGAAGGTCTTGGACGACTTGTCGAGCACCACCGCCATATGGGTCGGCCCGTCGGCGGCATTGATCTCGTCCACCAGCTTCCAGAGCATGGTGGTATAGCCGTACACCGCCCCCACCGGCTCGCCATGCTTGTTCGTCAGCGGCGGCAGGCGGTGATAGGCGCGGAAGATATAGCCGGAGCCGTCGACGAGATAGAGATGGGGCATATGCTCGCGGTTTAGCGGAACAGAGAGAGGGTAAACAGCCCCTGATGGTAGCGGTTTTTTGGGGCTGTGGCCGATGGGTCACGCCATTGCGCGGTTTGTGGGTGGCCCATGAGTAAAGATGCAGAAACGCAGCTTTGCGGGTGATGACGGCGCAGTGACCAAAACAAGCCCCTCCCCTTCAGGGGAGGGGTTGGGGTGGGGCCTCTCCATCAGCGTTGCGCCTGCGGAAAGGCCCCACCCCCGGCCCCTCCCCTAAAGGGGAGGGATGATCCAAGATCGAGTTATTTTGTTCAAAATAATAGTAATTTAGCGGGATTGCTTGTTCAAAATCCTTATTGCTGCGCAAAGATTGCGTTCTGCTTCTTCGGGTTCGACAAACACATTCAATTATCGCACTGATGACCATTGGATATAATCGGTCAGAGGTTGGGAAACGCCAGTCATCTTGCGACAGTTGTACGCAATCAGTTCGCCACCGCCACCGGTCCTCTTGGCGGCCCCGCCGCATTGGCCACCGCCGCCGCGACGTTCTGGATCAGCTGTTGGCGCTTGCGGATATCCTCGGTCGTGTCGCCGATCATCACCGCGATGGTGAAGCGGCGGCCGTCGGGGGCGGTCAGCAGGCCAACATCGTTGAAGCCTGCATTGCGGCGGCCCAAATCCTGGCCGGTGCCGGTCTTGTGCGCGATCTGCCAGCCGCTGGGCACGGCGGCGCGCAGGCGGGCATGGCCAGTGCGCGAGGCCTCCATCGTGTCGATCAGGATACGGGTCGAAGTCTCGGACAACAACTCGCCGCGCGCCAGCCGGGCGAGCGCGTCGGCGATGGCGATGGGCGCGGCGCCGTCGGGCGGATCGCTGACATAGGCGTCGAGCGCGGCCTTGCGTGCCGCCGGATCGAGCCGGTTGCGCGCCGCCTGGAACGCGCCTGCCGCCGCGAAGGCGGGCTGCCACGTCAGACCCGCCGTCTTCGCCTGGAGCAGCCGCTCGCCCGGGCCGAAGCGAATATCGCCCAGCCGCTTGGCGGCGATCATCGCGCGCACCGCCTGCGGTCCGCCGACATAGGTCAGCAGCCGGTCGTTCGCGGTATTGTCGCTCATCGTCAGCGCGCGGTTCAGCAACTCGCCCACCGTAGTGTGATAACCGTCGCCCTTGACCAGCATCGCGATCGGCTGGTGGAAGACGGTCAGGTCCTCGCGTCGCACGACGATCGGCTCGTCCAACCGGGCCCGGCCCCGGTCGCGAAGGTCGAGCAGGGTGATCGCAACCCATAGCTTGGAGACGGATTGCTGCGGCAGGCGCTGGCGCCCGCCCACCTCGACGGTCCAGCCGTCATCGACGGCGCGTACTGCAATGCCCTTCTTGCCCGCGAACGACGCGGAGAGGCGGTTGATCGTCGACACCAGCCCGGCAGGCGCAGCGGGCGCTCGGCTGGGGCGGGGCGGGGGGAGCGGCATCGATACCGACACCTGGGGATCGGGCACGCTGGGAGCATGGGACGTCGCGCCGGGGCGTGAATCCGCCCCACAGCCTGCGAGCCCCAAGAGAAGAAACCCGGCAGGCCATGAACGCAGCCCGCCGCTCGATACTCGCTTCGTCACCGCAATACCCCGCAACACAGGGGTATCCTTACGTGTTGACCGGGTGGGGGAAATCCCCGTGTCCGGGGCTTGCGACGAAAGGCCGCACGCGCACGACAAGACGCGAAACATTCTAAATTCCTCCCTGCAAGGGGAGGAATCGGGGCTTGCCTCACGGAATCAGGATCGTGTCGACGGCCTCCTCCAGCGTCTCGGGGTAATCCAGCGTATAGTGCAGCCCCCGACTCTCCTTGCGATGGAGCGCGCAGTTGACGATCAGCTCGGCGGTCTGGAGCAGGTTGCGCAGCTCGATCAGGTCGGGCGTGACGCGGAAATGGCCATAATAGTCGTTCACCTCGTCGGTCAGCATGCGGATGCGATGCTGTGCGCGTTCCAGCCGCTTGGTGGTGCGCACGATGCCGACATAATTCCACATGAAGCGGCGGATTTCGGTCCAATTCTGCTTGATGACCACCTCCTCGTCCGAATCGGTGACTCGGCTTTCGTCCCAGGGGCGGATGGCGGGCGGTGGGGGCAGGTCGTCCCAATGCTGCGCAATATGGTTGGCGCATGCCTCGCCATAGACGAAGCATTCGAGCAGCGAGTTGGAGGCCAGCCGGTTCGCGCCGTGCAGGCCGGACTGGGTGACCTCGCCCGCCGCATAGAGACCGGGCAGGTCGGTGCGCCCGTCGCGGTCCACGATGACGCCGCCACAGGTATAATGCTGCGCGGGGACGACCGGGATCGGCTGCACCGTCATGTCGATGCCGAGCGAAAGCAGCTTTTCGTGGATGTTGGGGAAATGCTCGCGGACAAAGGCGGGCGGCTGGTGGCTGATGTCGAGATGGACATAGTCCAGGCCCAGCCGCTTGATCTCATGGTCGATCGCGCGCGCCACGATGTCGCGCGGCGCCAGTTCGGCGCGCGGATCGAGATCGGGCATGAAGCGGTGCCCGGTCTCGGGGATCTTCAGGTGTCCGCCCTCGCCGCGAACCGCCTCGGTAATCAGGAAATTCTTGACCTGGGTGTTGTAGAGGCAGGTCGGGTGGAACTGCATGAACTCCATGTTGGAGACACGCGCGCCCGCCCGCCACGCCATGGCGATGCCGTCGCCGGTCGCCCCCTTGGGCGCGGTCGAGAATTGATAGGTTCTCCCTGCGCCACCCGTGGCCAGGATCGTCGCGCGCGCCTTGTGCAGCACCACGCGGCCGGTGCGCCGGTCGACGGCATAGATGCCCCAGACATGGCCCGCCCCCGAATAGCGCATCTCGTGGCGGCTGGTCGCCAAGTCGATCGCGACCTGATCGGGGACCATGGTGATATTGGGATGCGCGTCCGCCGCCTTCAGCAGCGCGTCGAGCACCGCCCAGCCGGTCGCGTCCGCGACATGCACGATGCGGCGATGCGAATGCCCGCCCTCGCGCGTCAGGTGCAGCATATTGCCCTCAGTCGCGAAGGGCACGCCCAGCTTCTGGAGCCGCTCGATCGCGGCGGGGGCGTTCTCGACGACGAACTCGACGGTGGCGCGGTCGTTCAGGCCCGCACCCGCGACCATCGTATCCTCGATATGGCTGTCGAACGTGTCGCCGGGTTCGAGGACGGCGGCGATGCCCCCCTGCGCCCAGGCGGTCGAGCCCTCGTTCATCTTGCCCTTGGCCAGAACCGTGACCTTGAAACGGTCGGCCAGGTTCAGCGCGGCGGTCAGCCCGGCCGCGCCCGATCCGACGATCAGGATATCGGATTCGGTCATGCGCGGGCTCCTTCTGGCGCGGATCGGGGTTGCATGACGGTCCTGTGGCACGGACGCGGGGCGGGGGACAGGGGGTTAAGCGGCTTGCGGGCGGGGGCGGGCCTTCCCACCTGTCTTCCATGACGCTGGCCCGGCCCGATTGGCGCGACCGTCTGCGCGCAGCCATTCCCACGGCGCTGATCGTGGGGGGCATGGGCTATGCGCTGATCGTCGGGCTGGGCTTTGCGCCGACCCTGCCGATCCCGGCCGAGGCGCTGGACAGCTTCGACGTGCGCCCGCCCGCACCGCCTCCGCCGCCGCGCATCCAGCCCAAGCGGGTCCAGACCCATCGCCCGCGTGGTGCCGCCGCGCCGCCCAATCTCCGGTCGCAGGCGACGCAGGTGGTCGCACCGCCGCCGGTGGTCGTGCTGCCGCCCGTTTCGCCGGTGATCGCCGCGCCGGTTGCGGGCACCGGCTCGCAGGCCAGCCAGGGGGCCTCGGACAAGCCCGGTCCCGGCACCGGTGCGGGCGGGATCGGCAATGGCACGGGCAGCGGCGGGTCGGGCGACGGCGACGGTTATGGCGACGAAACCCCGCCGCGCCGGATCAAGGGGCGCATCAAGGACTCCGACTATCCCCGCGAGGCCGCCGAGGCGGGGGTGAGCGGCAGCGTGACGGTGCGCTATTTCGTCAATGTCGACGGCCGGGTCAGCGGCTGCGTCGTGACCCGCAGCAGCGGCAACCGCGCGCTGGACGAGACGACATGCAGCCTGATCGAGAAACGCTATCGCTACGACCCGTCACGCGATGCCGACGGGCGGCCGGTGCGCTCGATCATCGTCGTCAGCCAGGATTGGGTGCTGGAGCGCGAGCCGCCGGAGGGGCGGTGAGCTTTTGTTCGCGCGGAGACGCGGAGGCGCGGAGAGGAGCAACCTGCCGCGCCAGCGGCCCTACGACCTCAAGCGGTTGATGAGATTCTGGCTTCGCCAAGCAGACATCCACCTCTGCGTCTTCGCGTCTCCGCGCGAACCATTCTTATTCGCCGGTCGATCACGCCGCGACGGGAAAGCGCAGCATCCGGTCGCGCACCGGCACCAGTGCTTCGGCGGGGCGGCCGACGGCCTGGCGCAGGGCGGGGTGGTCCACGTCCAGCCCGCCGGTCAGCGCCCCGAAGGCAGGCAGGATCAGCTTGTTCGCCGTGCCCACGAAGCAGCGCCGCGCGACCAGCTTGCCGCGCACCCGCAGCCGCAGCTTGGGATGGAAATGCCCCGACAGTTCGGGCCGCGTCTCGGCCGGATCGGCTTCGTGGCGCAGGACGAGGCCGTCGACCGCCGCTTCCTCGGTCACCGCGCCGCCGCAGCGATCGCGCAGCACCGGATCGTGGTTGCCGGTGATCCATGTCCAGGCGGTCGAGCCGGTCAGCGCCAGCAGCATCGCCCGCGCCTCCGGCAGCAGCCGGTCGCAGCCATCCACGTCATGGAAACTGTCGCCCAGGCACCAGACCTCCCGCGCCCCCGTCCGCGTGACGATCGCGGTCAGTTCGCTGAGCGTCGCCAGCGAGTCGTACGGCGGCAGCATCTGTCCGCCGCCCGCATACCAGCTTGCTTTTTCCAGATGGAGATCGGCGACCAGCAACGCCCCCCGCGCAGGCCAGTAGAGTGCGCCATCGGCCAGCGCCTGGAAAGCATGACCGCCGAACGAAAAGGGAACCATTTCACGCCCATGCGCTTGACGCCTGGCAATATCAAGCGTTTGCGAACGGTCGCCGAAAGCCCTTGCGTCAGGCGCGCATAAGCGTAAAGCGCGCCGTCCTTTTGGCACAGGGGGTTCCGGTGGGCATGACGGGGACGGCAACCGACATGAGGGGCGAGATGACGGGCCATTCGGCGCCATCGACCGACACGGGTGACGCGGGCGTGCAACGCCACCCCGCGCTGGTGGCACTGACCATCGGCGCGATCGGCGTCGTGTTCGGCGATATCGGCACCAGCCCCCTCTACGCCTTTCGCGAGGCGCTGGCGCAATCGGCGGGCGACGGCATCGACCCGGGCGAGATTCTGGGTGTGCTCAGCCTCGCGCTCTGGTCGCTAATCCTGGTCGTGACGATCAAATATGTCGTCTTCCTGATGCGCGCCGACAACCAGGGCGAGGGCGGGGTGCTGGCGCTCGCCGCGCTGGCCCGCCGGGCGGCAGGCGCGCGTTCGCGCATCGCGCTGGTGCTGGGCGCGGCGGGAGCGTCGCTCTTCTATGGCGATGCGATCATCACGCCCGCCCTGTCCGTGCTGTCAGCGATGGAGGGCCTGCGCACCATTCCCGCCGCCGCGTCGATCTTCGACGAGGGCGTGATCCGCATGTGCACGATCGTCATCCTGGTCGGGCTGTTCTTCATCCAATCGCGCGGCACGGCACAGGTGTCGAAGCTGTTCGGGCCGATCTGTATCCTCTGGTTCCTCGTCATCGGCGGGTTGGGCATCTGGCATATTGCCGACGAACCCTCGATCGCGCGGGTCGTGTGGCCGGGTTATGGCGTCGGCTTCCTGGCCAGCCATGGCGTCGTCGGGCTGTTCGTGCTGGGCGCGGTGTTCCTGACCGTCACGGGTGCCGAGGCGCTGACCGCCGATATGGGGCATTTCGGTCGGCTGCCGATCCGCATCGGCTGGTTCTCGCTGGTCCTGCCCGCGCTGGCGCTCAACTATTTGGGGCAGGGCGCCTTTGCCCTTTCCACGCTCGAACAGGCGGCGGCGAGCGGCAAGCCCTTCACCAATCAGGACTGGTTCTTCCTGATGGCGCCCGAACCGCTTCGCCCGGCGCTGATCGTGCTGGCGGGGCTGGCGACGGTCATCGCGGCGCAGGCGGTCATCACCGGCGCCTTTTCGCTGACGCAACAGGCGATCCAGCTCGGCTTCCTGCCCCGGCTGCGGGTGCGTCAGACCTCGGCCGATTTCCAGGGCCAGATCTATCTGCCCGCGATCAACTGGCTGTTGCTGTTCGGCGTGCTGGTGCTGGTGATCCAGTTCAAGACGTCCTCGGCGATGGCCGCCGCCTATGGCATCGCGGTGACGGGCACGATGGTCGTGACGACCTGCCTGGCCTATCTGGTCGTGCGGCACCGTTGGGGCTGGTCGCGGGCGCTCGCGCTGGCGGCGATCCTGCCCTTCCTGACGCTCGACCTGGTCTTTTTCGGCGCCAATATCCTGCGCGTGATCGAAGGGGGCTGGGTCCCGCTGCTGGTCGGGGCGGGAGTCGGCCTCGTCATCTATACCTGGGTGCGCGGGCGCGGGATCGTGTCGGCCTTCGAGAAGCGCCAGGCGATCCCGCTCGCCGATCTGGCCGCCGCGCTGGCCAAGCGCCCGCCGGAGCGGGTGCCGGGCACGGCGGTGTTCCTGACCGCCAACCCCGCCTCGGCACCGGGCGCGCTGCTCCACAATCTGAAGCATAACAAGGTGCTGCATGCGCAGAACCTGGTGATGACGATCCGCACCGCCGACCGCCCCTATGTGCCCGCCGAGCGCCGCGCCCATGTCGAGCGGCTGGACGATAATTTCGCGACCGTCACGCTGACCTATGGCTTCATGGAGACCCCGGACGTGCCGCGCGACCTGCCGCGCGATCTGGGCATCGAGAACAGGACGACCGGGCTGGACCCGATGAAGACCAGCTTCTTCATCGGCCGCAACACGCTGAAGCCCGAGGCGGAAAAGGGCATGCCGCTGTGGCAGGACCGGCTATTCATGTTCCTGCAGCGCAATGCCAGCGACCCGACCGAGTTCCTGCGGATTCCGCCGGGCAAGGTACTGGAGCTGGGCGAGCAGGTGACGGTGTAACCCCATTCCTCCCCAAGCTCGCTTGGGGAGGGGGACCGCTCGGCGATAGCCGAGTGGTGGAGGGGCAGGGGCCGACGCTTCCGTCTTAGGTGATGGAGCAGGCCGCATGGTCTTGCCCCACCACCACCGGGCTGGCGCCCAGCGGTCCCCCTCCCTATCGGAGATGGGGAGGAATACGGGCTAGAGCGTGACCTTGGGCGGCTTGGCGGCCTCGACCGCGACCAGCACCATCTTTTCCCAGATCGCCGGATCGCCCGCATCGGCCATCGCCTGATCGGGTTCGCGCAGCGTCCGCAGCACGGCCAGTGCATCGGCCATATGATCGCGCCACTGCGCGTCGACCAGCTTGGCGGCGGATTCGGAGTCGCCCTTGGCATTGGCGCTCAACCGCTGACCGCACAGCACGCGTGCGATGCGTTCGGCGGCGGGGGTGTGGGCAATATCCATGGCAACCTCTCCTGATGCGCGGGATCGTTACGCGCTCAACGCGGGAGAGGGGGGAATGGTGCCAGCATCTGCGGCTGGGCACGCCCCTCCCGTAAACGGGAGGGGATGGGGGAGGGTATGTCACAAGCGATGGTCTCGGTGAGACCCCTTTGCCCTCCCCAACCCCTCCCGCCTGCGGGAGGGGCTAAGGAGTCGTTCAGCCCTGCGCGCCGCGACCGGCACCGCCGCCGCCGCCGCCGGGGCGACCCTGGCCGCCACGACCGCGACCGCCGCCCGGACCACCGGCACCACCACCGCCGCCGCGACGACGCGGCTGGCGGCCCTGCGGGGCCCGCGAGTCCGTCGCACGCGGATGATGCGTGGCGCGCGGGCGGGCCGGGTCACGCGGACGGTCGACGCGCGGTGCGGGGTCGGCGCCGATGGCCTTCACGCGCTGCGACTTGATCGTCTCGGCGCGCTTCACGAAGTCGGCGGGAAGCGGCACGACGGTGATCTTCTGCCGCGTCAGCTTTTCGATATCCTTCAGATACGGACGCTCATCCTCGGCGCAGAAAGCGATGGCCATGCCCGAACGACCGGCGCGTGCGGTACGGCCGATGCGATGGACATATTGTTCGGCGACGTTGGGCAGCTCGAAGTTGAAGACGTGGCTGACGCCCGGAATGTCGATGCCGCGCGCGGCGATATCGGTCGCCACCAGCACGCGGGTCTGACCCGAGCGGAACTCGCCCAGCGCGCGCTCGCGCTGGCCCTGGCTCTTGTTGCCGTGGATCGCGTTGGCGGCGATGCCGTTGCCCGCCAGCAGCTTCACGACGCGGTCGGCGCCATGCTTGGTGCGGGTGAAGACCAGCGCCAGCTCGATCGCGGGATCGGCGAGCAGGATGGTCAGCAGCGCCTGCTTCTCCTGTTGCGTGACGAAGGTCACCGACTGGTCGACGCGCTCGGCGGTGGTCGACACCGGGGTCACGGTGACGGTCGCCGGATTGTCGAGGAATTTGTCGGCCAGGTCGCGGATCGCGGCGGGCATGGTGGCCGAGAAGAACAGGGTCTGGCGCTTGCGCGGGATCATCTTCACGATCCGGCGCAGCGCGTGGATGAAGCCCAGGTCGAGCATCTGGTCGGCTTCGTCGAGCACCAGAATCTCGATCATCGACAGGTTCAGGAAGCCCTGCTCGACGAGGTCGATCAGGCGGCCCGGCGTGGCGACCAGGATATCGACGCCGCGCGACAGGTCCTGGCGGTTCTTGTTCAGGCTGGTGCCGCCGAAGACGGTCGCGACCGCCAGTTTGGAAAACTTGGCATAGCCCTTGGCATTTTCGGCGATCTGGCTGGCCAGTTCGCGCGTCGGCGCAAGGACGAGCATCCGGCAATGGGTCGGCAGGACGCGCTTGTTCGCCTCGACCAGACGCTGGATCGAGGGGAGGACGAAGGCCGCCGTCTTGCCGGTGCCGGTCTGCGCGATGCCGAGCAGGTCGCGGCCTTCCAGCAGCGTCGGGATCGAGTCGCGCTGGATGGGCGTGGGTTCGGAATAGCCCTTGGCTTCGAGCGCACGGACGAGCGGCTCGGCGAGGCCGAGTTCGGAAAAGGACATGGAATTACTTTCGATCATGGCGCGCGAGTCACGACAGGCCGCAAGCGCGGGCCGGGGTTGATGACACCCCGCGTGACAAGGGAAGCCTGAAGACAGGGTCGGGGCGGAGCCGGGACCAGATGGTCCGTTCACGCTGCGAGTGGACGCCTCGACGGGCGGGCATGTGCGCTGGCCATTGCCAAAAGTCAAGTTTCGGGCAGGATCGCCACCGCAATGCGTGACAAGCGCGGACGGATGGTTACATCTGATACCAGTTAGCGAAGAGGAGTCCTGCATGAAACTCGCCAGTCTGAAGAACGGTCGTGACGGCAAGCTGGTCGTCGTGTCGAGCGACCTCGCCTGGTATGCGGATGCGGGGCATATCGTGCCGACGCTTCAGGCCGCGCTCGACGATTGGGAGACGCATGCGCCCGCGCTCGCCAATCTGGCGATCGACCTGGATCATGAAGCGATCCCGCGTGCGCGCTTCCACGAACATGACGCCGCCTCGCCCTTGCCGCGTGCCTATCAATGGGCGGACGGATCGGCCTATGTGAATCACGTCGCGCTCGTCCGCCAGGCGCGCGGGGCCGAGCTGCCCGAGAGCTTCTGGCATGACCCGCTGATGTATCAGGGCGGCTCGGACGGGTTTCTGGGGCCGCGCGATGCCATTCCGCTGGCCGATGAAAGCTGGGGCTGCGACCTGGAGGGCGAGGTCGTCGTCGTCACCGGCGACGTGGCCCTAGGCGCGAGCCGCGAGGAGGCGCTGGCGGCGATCCGGCTGGTCGGGCTGACCAACGACGTGTCGTTGCGCGGGCTGATCCCCGGCGAGCTGGCCAAGGGCTTCGGCTTCTTCCAGTCCAAGCCCGCCTCGGCCTTCTCCCCCGTCTTCGTGACGCCGGAGTCGCTGGGCGACTGGTGGCAGGACGGCAAGCTGCACCGCGTTCTGAAGGTCGATCTGAACGGCCAGCCCTTCGGTCGGGCGGATGCGGGGCAGGACATGACCTTCGATTTCGGCACGTTGGTCGCCCATGCCGCCAAGACCCGCGCGCTGGGAGCGGGGACGATCATCGGGTCGGGCACCGTGTCCAACCGCGATTCGGACGGCGGTCCGGGCAAGCCGGTGGCGGAGGGCGGCGTCGGCTATAGCTGCCTGGCCGAGCTGCGCATGATCGAGACGATCCGCGGCGGCGAGGCGGTGACGCCGTTCCTGAAAAAGGGCGACACGGTCCGCATCTGGATGGAGGACGACCGCCACCACCCGATCTTCGGCGCGATCGAACAGACGGTCGAATAATCCCAAATCCTCCCCAAGCTGTGCTTGGGGAGGGGGACCGCCGCGAAGCGGTGGTGGAGGGGCAGGGCCGCGCCGCGCCATCACCGAAGGCGTCCGGCACCGCCCCTCCACCACCGGGCTGACGCCCGGCGGTCCCCCTCCCCATCGGAGATGGGGAGGATCTAGGATTTACTCCACCAAAGCGTCGATCGCCTCGGCCATGTCGATATCGCGCGCCGACAGCCCCCCTGCGTCATGGGTGGTCAGCACGATATCGACCCGGTTCCAGACATTGGACCATTCGGGATGATGATCCACCTTTTCCGCCAGAAGGGCGACGCGGGTCATGAAGCCGAACGCCTCGTTGAAGTCGGCAAACACGAAACGGCGGCTGATCGCATCACGCGATTCGTCCCAGTCCCATTCGGTCAGGCCGTCCAGCGCCTCGTCCCGGTCCAGCTCGCTCAGCCGTTCCACCATGATCGTCCCCTTGGCGTATCTTGTTCTTTTGACCGGCACAGCGGTAAGACGGCGGCCATGGGCGGGCAAGACGCGATTGGTGAAGCACCGGGTCCCGAGGCGATCGAGCGGATCGCGCGGGATACGATCGCGCGCCTGCCCGCCGCATTCGCCGCGCATCTGGGCGATGTCGTCCTGATCGTCGAGGAATTCGCCGATGACGAGACGCTGGCCGCACTGGGCCTCGACCATCCGCTGGACCTGACCGGCCTGTATCACGGGCGGCCGGTGGGCGAGAAAAGCAGCATGGATTCAGGGGCGCTGCCCGACCGCATCCATCTGTATCGTCGCGCGATCCTGGACGAATGGGTCGAGACGGGCGTGCGCCTCGACGATCTGGTCGCGCATGTGACGATCCATGAGATCGGCCATCATTTCGGCCTGTCCGACGACGACATGCACGCGCTGGAAGACGCCGTGGACGACGCCCGCGCGTGATCCTCGACCTGTCCCAGGTTGCCTGCGCGCGCGGCGGGCGGCTGCTCTTCACGCAACTGTCGCTGGCCTTGGGCGCGGGCGAGGCGGTGGTCGTCACTGGCCCCAACGGCATCGGAAAGTCGAGCCTCCTGCGTCTCGCCGCCGGATTGATCGCGCCGTTCGAGGGGCGTGTCACCCGGTCGGGGCGGATCGCCCTGGCGACCGAGGATCTCGCGCTCGATACGGAGCGGCGGCTGGGTGAGGCGCTGTCCTTCTGGGCGCGGCTCGACGGGCTGGCGGCGGTGGATCGGCGAGCTGCCGCGGCGCTCGATACGGTCGGGCTGGGCAAGCTCGCCGATGTGCCGGTGCGTCTGCTCTCGACCGGGCAGCGGCGGCGCGCGGGGTTGGCACGGGTGCTGGCCGCGGAGGCCCCGCTCTGGCTGCTCGACGAGCCGGGCAATGGACTGGACGTCGCGGGTGTCGCGATGCTGGAGCGGGCCATCGCGGATCACCGTGCGGGGGGCGGCGCGGTGCTGCTGACCACGCACCAGCCGCTGGCGTTGACGGACGCGTGGACACTCGCGCTGGACGGTCACGTCCCGGCATGACCGCCGCCATGACCCTTGTGGCGACCCTGATCGCGCGCGACGTGCGGCGCGGCTATGCCGGGGGCGGGGCGGGGCTGGTGTGTGGTTTCTTCCTGCTGGCGGTGGTGTTGTTCCCCTTTGCGATCGGGCCGGATCGGGCGGTGCTGATGCGCGTCGGCGCGGGGGCGATCTGGGTCGCGGCGGTGCTGGCCGCGCTGCTGCCGGTCGAGCGGCTGGTCGCGCCCGATGTCGAATCGGGATGGTTCGACCAGATTCGCGTCCACGGCCTGTCGCTGCCGCTGGTGATGGCGCTGCGCATCGTCGCCCACTGGCTGGCCTTTGCGCCGCCGCTGATGCTGGCCGCGCTGGTCGCGGCCGGGCTGTTCGGACTGGAGACGGCGGCGCTGGTGCGGGTCGAGGCGGGGTTGCTGCTCGGCACGCCCGGGCTGGCGGCGCTGGCGGTGGCGACGGGGGCGCTGACCGCCGGATTGCGCGGCGCGGGCGGGCTGGCCGGGCTGCTCCTGCTGCCGCTCGCGCTGCCGCTGCTGATCTTCGGAGCGGGGAGCGGTGACATGGGTGCGCCGAAGCTGCTGGCGGCGGTCTCGCTGATGCTGGTCGCGGGCGCGCCGTGGATCGCGGCTGCGGCGATCCGATCGGTGCGTGATTGAGGTGATGGCCGAATCGAAAGCGATCGCGCGGGCCTTCGACGCGGCCTCGGCCTATGACGCGCATGCGGTGGTGCAGCGGCAGGTCGCCGACTGGCTGGCCGAACGGATCGTCGCGATGGCACCACCCGCCCCGCGCGTGCTGGAAGTGGGGTGCGGGACCGGCTTTCTGACGGCTGCGACCTTGCCGCGATTGGTGAATCCCGACTGGCTGATGACCGACATCGCGCCCGCCATGCTGGCGCGGGGCCTTGCCAAGCATCCGGGTGTGCGCGGGCGGGTGATGGATGGCGAGTATCCCGATCTGTCGGGCGAGGCGCCGTTCGACCTGATCGTCAGCAGCCTGGCGGTGCAATGGTTCGGCGATCTGGAAGCGGGCTTGCGGCGGCTGGCCGGGTTGCTGGCGCCGGGCGGGCGGATGCTGGTGACGACGCTGGTCGAAGGGACCTTCGCAGCCTGGCATGAGGCGCACCGCGCGGAGGGTCATGAGGCGGGGAGTCCGGTCTATCCGTCGGTCGAGGCGCTGGGCTGGCCGGTCGAGACCCGGCGGTTCGAGCAGCGGCACGAATCGGCGGCGGACTTCATGCGCGCGCTCCGGGCGATCGGGGCGGGGACACCGCGTGAGGGGCACCGTCCGATCCCGCCGGGCGCGATGCGGCGGATCGCCCGGCGGTTCGAGGCGGGCGGGGCGGTGGCGGCCTATGAGGTCGCGTTGATCAAGGTCGCTGCCCCGTAACCCCCCGCCCCGTTCATGCTGAGCGAAGTCGAAGCACATGCCCCGCCGCTATGATCTGGCGCGGCCTTCGACTTCGCTCAGGCTGAACGGAGGTTTTTGCTTATCGGCTCCACCGCGCCCAGATGGCGGTGGGCAGGGTCAGGCCGCGGGCTTCCTCGCGCACGCCGAGTTCGCCGCATTCCACCTTGCCGGGCAGGTCGGCCATGACTTGGCGCATCATCTCGCCGATCGCCATCGCCGACATGCGCACGGCGTACACCGTCAGGAACAGGAAGCGCGAATCGGCGTCCAGCAGCTGGCGGCAATTGGCGATCAGGCCGGGCAGGTCCTCTTCCAACCGCCAGACCTCGCCCTCCGGCCCGCGTCCGTACTTCGGTGGGTCGAGCAGGATGCCGTCATAGCGCCGGCCGCGTCGCACCTCGCGCGCGACGAACTTGGCGGCGTCGTCGATGATCCAGCGGACCGGCGCATCGCCCAGACCCGACAGCATGGCATTGCCGCGCGCCGCCTCGACCGATTTCTTGGACGCGTCGACATGGACCATCTTGGCGCCCGCACTCGCCATCGCCAGCGTGCCGACACCGGTATAGCCGAACAGGTTCATGCACTCGGGCTCGGCCATCCCGTCGACCTGCTCGCGCATCCAGCTCCACACCGGCGCCATGTCAGGGAAGAAGCCCAGATGGCGGAACGGCGTGTTCTGCGCGGTGAAGCGAACCTCGTTCCACTTGAGCGGCCAGCCGTCGCGCGGGACCGGTTCGTTGAAGTTCCAGCGGCCGCCGCCATCCTCGTCCGATCCGGGCACGAACTCGGCCGCCGCGCGCCAGTCCTCGGTCGCGGGGGCCCACATTGCCTGCGGTTCGGGGCGGATGAAGCGGAATCGGCCATAGCGTTCCAGCTTGCGGCCATGGCCGGAGTCGACCAGCCCGTAATCCGCCCAGGGCTCGCCGATCATCGTTTCGAGTTTCATGGGAGTGCGTTAGCGCAAACCATGCCCGTCGATAAAGGCCGTCACCGCGTCGAAGGTGGCGGGCAGGGTGGTATAGCGTTCCTCGCGCTCGAACAGGTCGCCGACGCGGCGGGGCAGCGCGGGGCGGCTGCCGGTCGCGCGCTCGACCGCATCGGTGAACTTGGCCGGGTGCGCGGTGGCCAGCGTCACCACCGGCACGTCCAGCCCACTCTTGCGCGCGGCGGACAGGGCGATGCCGGTATGCGGGTCGAGGATCTGCCCGGCCTCGTCCGCCGCCCAGCGCATCGCCCGGCTCATGTCATCGGCGTCCACGCGCGCGCTGGTGAAGAGCGGGGCGATATTCTGGCTCTGCGCATTGGTCAGCCGCATCGCGCCCGTACCCTCGAAGCCCTTCATCTGCGCAGCCAGCGCGGCGCCGTCGCGGCCATTGGCGTCGAACAGCAGCCGCTCGAAATTCGAGCTGACTTGGATGTCCATCGACGGGGTGGCGGTCGCCTGGACCTGCCCCTTGGAATAGTCGCCCGACGATAGCGCGCGGTGGAGGATGTCGTTGACGTTGGTCGCGACGATCAGCCGCTCGATGGGCAGGCCCATGCGCGCGGCCACATAACCGGCGAACACATCGCCAAAATTGCCCGTCGGCACCGAGAAGGCGATGCGCTTGCCCGGCGCGCCCAGCCGGACGGCGGCGTAGAAATAATAGACGACCTGCGCCATCAACCGCGCCCAGTTGATCGAATTGACCGCCGACAGGGTGTGGCGGTCGGCAAAGGCGCGGTCGTTGAACATCGCCTTCACCAGTGCCTGCGCGTCGTCGAAATTGCCCTCGATCGCGATGTTGTGGACGTTGGGGGCGAGCACCGTCGTCATCTGGCGGCGCTGGATCTCGGTCACGCGGCCCGCCGGGTGCAGCATGAAGATGTCGATATTCGCACGCCCCGCCACCGCATCGATCGCGGCCGAGCCGGTGTCGCCGCTGGTCGCACCGACGATGGTAAGCCGGGTGTCGGTGCCGCGCAGGAACCGCTCGAACAACAGGCCCAGCATCTGGAGCGCGACGTCCTTGAACGCCAGCGTGGGGCCGTGGAACAGCTCCAGCAGCCACTGGTCATGGTCGAGCTGGACCAAGGGCGTGACGGCCGCGTGCGAGAAACGACCATAGGCGGCGTCGCACAGGCCCTGGAGTTCCTCTGCGGTCAGGCTGTCGCCGATGAACGGCGCCATGATCTTTGCGGCGGTCTGCGCATAGGACAGGCCCGCCAGCCCCTCAATCTCTTCGCGGGTCAGGGTCGGCCAGGTCTCGGGCACGTAGAGCCCGCCATCGCTGGCGAGACCGGCCAGGGTCGCACCCCGGAAATCGAGGACGGGGGCGGAGCCACGGGTACTGTGATAGCGCATGATGCGCTGCGGCTTAACGGGGTGCGTTGCGTACCACAACCATTCGATTGCGCCGAGCGACCGCCAAAACATAGATAATTGCGGCGATGGCGGCAAACAGGAACCATTGCAGCGCATAGGCGAGATGGTTGTTGGGTATCCCGTCGATCCCCGGGCGGGGGTTCGCATCGAGGCCGGGGGCGGGGGTGTCGGCGACCAGCAGCATGTCCTGCGGACGATGGTCGAAGGCCGACTGGAGCAACGACCGGCTGTCGGGCGCATGGGAGACATAGCCGCTCACGCGACCGCCCGGCCAATGGCTCACCGCGCGCGGATCATGGGTCGTGCCCAGTTGCACCTGCAGCGATCCCTGCGGCACCGAACAGGTGGCGATCAGGCGGAACCCCGCCGCCCCGGCGCCTGCGCGGCGGATGGCGACGGGCGGGCGGCAATCGGCGACCGTGCGGCGGAAGAGCAGGCTGTCGTCCGGGAACAGCGGAAAGGCGATGACGGGGCGCGCCGGATTGGCGGCGAGCTGCGCCAGATAGGCTTCCTTCCGCGGCAGCCGGTCGAGCAGCTGCCACAGGCCCAGCGCGATCATCGCCGCGACCGCCAGACCGACGATCAGCGTGGGCAGGACGGGCAGGCGCTTCATGATTCCCCGTCTCGGGCGTCTTCGTCGTCTTCGGGGCGAACCACGGCCCCCTCACGCGCCTCGTTGCGATATTCGGCCGCCATCAGCGCACCCTTGGCGATGCGCAAGCTATAGACCACGCCGATCGCGGTCAGCGGCAGCCAGATCGCCATTTGCAGCCACAGCGGCGGATGCAGGGTCAGCTCGACGGTGATGGCCGCGATGGTGATGATCGTGCCCAGGATCAGCGTCAGGAACGCGGCCGGGCCATCGCCGACATTGAAGCGGGTGAAGTCCAGCCCGCACGCGGCGCATGCATCGGCAAAGGTCGTCACCTTCGTCGAGAAGACCGGCCCTGCAAACAAATGGGGCTGGCCGCAACGCGGACACAGCCCCTGAAATGCCGCCTGCGCGATGGTCGGAGGCGTAAACTCAGCCACTATGAACCGGCGCGCCCCAGCCACCCCAGACATAGATGGTGACGAACAGGAACAGCCACACCACGTCGACGAAATGCCAGTACCAGGCCGCCGCCTCGAACCCGAAATGCTGGCGGGGCGTGAAGTCGCCGCGATAGGCGCGGATCAGGCAGACGATCAGGAAGATGGTGCCGACGATGACGTGGAAACCATGGAAGCCGGTCGCCATGAAGAAGGCCGCGCCATAGTTGATGCCCTTGAACGGGAAGGGCGCGTGCATGTATTCATAGGCCTGGATCGCGCTGAAGATCAGGCCCAGGATCACGGTCAGCCACAGGCCCTTGAGCACGCCGTCGCGGTCGCCCACGCCCAGCGCACCCCATAGGCCGCGCTTCTCGCCGCCGCGCTGGTTGTGGATCAGCGCGTGATGCGCCCAGGTGACGGTGGTGCCGCTGGTCAGCAGGATCAGCGTGTTGAGAAGCGGCAGCTTGAAGGCGTCGATCACCTCCAGCCCCTTGGGCGGCCAGGTCGCGGCGATGGCGGCGGCACCCTCGGTCGCGCGCTCGACCTGTCCGTCGACGAAGCTCATCGCGGTCGGGAACAGCGCGAAGTCGAAAAAGGCCCAGAACCAGCCGACGAAGAACATCACTTCCGATGCGATGAACAGGATCATGCCGTATCGGAAATGCAGCTGCACGACGGGGGTATGGTCGCCATGATGCGCCTCGCGCACCACATCGGCCCACCAGCTGCCCATGCAGAACAGCACCGCCGCCAGGCCCGCCAGGAACGCCCAGCCGCCGCCCTGCACGCTGTGCATCCACATGATCGCGCCGGAGGCCATCAACAGCGCCGACATCGAACTGGCCAGCGGCCAGGGGCTCGGCGGCAGGATATGATAGTCGTGGTTCTTCGCGCCAGCCATGATCCCGTCCCTATGTTTTTGCTATTTTGGGGACAGGCTAACCCGCTTTCTTCGCCGAATCCACCGGGTAAAATGTGTAGGACAGGGTGATGGTCTCGATGTCGCGCGCGTCGGGGTCGTTCAGGATCTTCGGGTCGATGAAGAAGATGACCGGCATCCGCGCCGTCTCGCCGGGTTTCAGCGTCTGCTGGGTGAAGCAGAAGCACTGGATCTTGGTAAAATAGCGCCCCGCCTGATCGGGGGTGACGTTGAACGTCGCGGTGCCGGTGACCGGCACTTTTGCGTTATTGGTAGCGGTGAAGAACACCATGTCGCGCGCGCCGATATCGACGGTCTCATGCGGGTTCTCGGGCTTGAAAGTCCAGGCGAGGCGCGAGGAGACATTGGCGTCGAAATTGACGGTGATCTGGCGGTGGACACTGCCGGGTGCGCGGGCACCCCGCTGGGTCGTACCCTGATAACCCGTCACCTGGCAGAACATGCGGTAGAGCGGCACGCTGGCAAAGGCGAGGCCGGTCATGAACACCACGCCGAAGATCGCCAGCGCAACCGTCCGACCCTGGCGCGTCAGTCGCATCAGTGCATGCCCGACCGGATTTTCGACAGGGTGATGAAGAAGATCAGCACCACCAGAAAGCCGAGCAGCAGGGCCATGGCGGTGGCGCGGGCGCGCTGCTTGGCGCGAATCCGATTCGAATCGTCAGGCGTCATGCCCAACGATCCACCACCAGCGCGCCAAAGAGAAGGAAAAGATAGAGAATCGAATATTTGAACAGCCGCTTCTCGGGCTTCATCGAATCCTCGGGCCGGGTATGGCGGAAGGCGACGATGGCGGCATAGGCGGCGAACAGCGCCGTTCCGGCGGTCGCGATCACGCCATAGATCGAACCCGTCAGCCCCAGCGGCCAGGGCGCAACGGCGGCGATCGCCATCGGGATGGTGTAGAGGCCGATCTGCGCGCGCGTCACCCGCTCGCCCGCCACCACGGGCAGCATCGGCACGCCCGCATTGGCGTAATCGGTCTTCACGAAGAGGGCCAGCGCCCAGAAATGGGGCGGCGTCCACAGGAAGACCAGGCTGAACAGCAGGAAGGGGAGGAGCGCGACTTCACCCGTCGCGGCGGCCCAGCCGATCAACGGCGGAAACGCGCCCGCCGCCCCGCCGATGACGATATTCTGCGGCGTCCGCCGCTTCAGCCAGACGGTGTAGACCAGCACATAGAACAGGATCGAGACGGTCAGGATTCCGGCGGCGACATAATTGACCGCCAGCCCCATCAGCAGAACCGAGAAACAGGCGAGCCCCACGCCGAAATGCAGCGCCGATTCGCGGGTCATGCGCCCGGCGGGCAACGGCCGCTTGGCGGTGCGCTTCATCAGCGCGTCGAGGTCCGCCTCATACCATTGGTTCAGCGCCCCCGCCGCGCCCGCGCCTAGCGCGATGCACAATATGGCGGTGAAGCCGATGACCGGATCGACGCCGACAGGGGCCGCCAGCATCCCGCACAGGCCGGTGAACACCACCAGCGTCATCACCCGCGGCTTGGTGAGCGCCAGGAAGTCGCGCCAGTCGGCGGGAACGAAGACGGAGGAGGGAATGCTGGACATGGGAGCCCCGCATATAGGTGCGCTATGCGATCCTGTGGGACAATCCGTCGGCGACCACCGTCTCGCCGGGGCTACTGAACGCGACCAAATTCGCCTCGGCAGGCGGGAGGGGGCCGGGGGGAGGGCGGGATGTCTCACCGAGACCAACGCCCGTGGCTTTCCCTCCCCCATCCCCTCCCGCCTGSGGGAGGGGCGTGAGACTCATGAAGGTCAGTCCTGCTTCAATGTCGCCATGTCGATGACGAAGCGATACTTAACATCGCTCTTCTGCATCCGGTCATAGGCGGTGTTGACCTCGTCCATCGCGATCATCTCGATGTCGGCGGTCAGGCCATGCTCATGACAGAAATCGAGCATCTCCTGCGTCTCGGCGATGCCGCCGATCAGCGAGCCTGCCAGCGAACGGCGGCGGAAGACGAGGTTGCCGACCGAGGGCGAGGGGTGCGGCGAATCGGGCACGCCGACCAGCGTCATCGTGCCGTCGCGTTTCAGCAGCATCAGGAACGCGTCGAGATTGTGCGGGGCCGCGACGGTGTTCAGGATGAAGTCGAAGCTGTTGGCATGCTCTGCCATCTGCGCCTCGTCCTTCGACACGATCAGGCCCTTGGCACCCAGCCGCTTGGCATCCTCGGCCTTGTTGGGCGAGGTCGAGAAGACGTACACCTCTGCCCCCATGGCGGCGGCGATCTTCACGCCCATATGGCCCAGACCGCCGAGGCCGACGATGCCGACCTTCTGGCCCGGCCCGACCTTCCAGTGGCGCAGCGGCGAATAGGTGGTGATGCCCGCGCAGAGCAGCGGCGCGACGGCAGCCAGATCGGCCTCGTCATGGTTGATCTTCAGGACGAAGCCTTGCTTGACCACGATATGGTCGGAATAGCCGCCAAAGGTATGGCCGCCCAGCACGGGATCGGGGCCGTTATAGGTGCCGACGAAGCCGGTCGTCTCGCAATATTGCTCTTCGCCGTCATGGCAGGACGGGCAGTGGCCGCAGCTGTCGACCATGCAGCCGACACCGACCAGATCGCCGACCTTGTACCGGGTCACGTCGCCGCCGACGGCGGTCACGCGGCCGACGATCTCATGCCCCGGCACGCACGGATATTGGGTGCCCGCCCATTCGCCGCGCGCGGTGTGCAGGTCGGAATGGCAGACGCCGCAATAAAGGATGTCGATCGCGACATCGTCGCCCTGCGGGTCGCGACGCTCGAAGGAGAAGGGGGCGAGCGGGGTTTCGGCCGACTGGGCGGCATAACCCTTGGCGGGAGTGGGCATGGAAGCTCCTCTGGAATCTGTATCGCGACCGGACGGGCGCGGCCGCCCATATGGGGGCCGCGCGGTTCGGTGCCAGACGATCCGAGGGTTAAGTTTTCCGATTGGCGATGATCGGAGAATTGCCTCAAATCAATATGTTATATTATTACAAGGCGCTCGGCCTATCCCATGAACCCCTGATTCCAGGTCGAGGAGTCATAGTTGCCGATATTGGGCAACACGGTCCGCAAGCCGCCGGAATCGATCCCGAACCAGCTGGCCAGGGTCGCGGCATATTGATCGACCGACATGGTGGGGATCAGGCGGCCCTGGCCGACATCGTCATTGGTGTTGGTGCCGACGATCGGCGCCTTGCCATAGAAACGCTGCCCCCGAACCGCGCCGCCGACGATGAAGTGCATGCCGCCCCAGCCATGGTCCGACCCGTCGTCGTTCGACTGGAGCGTGCGACCGAAGTCCGATGCGGTGAAGCTCGTCACCTGGTTGGCGACGCCCATCGCGGCGGTGGTGTCGTAAAAGGCCTTCATCGCCGAGGAGATCTTGGCGAGCAGACCCGGATGCTGCGCAACCAGATTGTCGTGCAGGTCGAACCCGCCCATCGACACGAAGAACACCTGCCGCTTCAGGCCCAGCGTCTGGTTCACCGCGATCATGCGGGCGACCATCTTCAGCTGGTCGGCGAGCGTGTTGTTCGAGGGGAAGAGCGGGAAATTGGTGGCGGGTGCCCCGGCCAGCGCGCTGCTCAACTGGGCCTGGATGTCGAGCGACCGCTTGCTGATCCGCGCATGTTCGTTGGCCATGGCAAGGCCGGTCTCGGTCGTCATCAGCGCGCGCAGCGTGTCGAGCGCGGTCGACGATCCGTACAGCGTGCGGCTGCTGTTCAGCAGGGCGATCGGGCCGCCGGTGCCGACCGAATATTGGATGGCGTTGCGCCCGGTCAGGTACACCGCATTGCCGCTGGTGTTGATGCAGGTCAGCGCGGCATTGCCGTTGCCGTTCTGGAACACGTCGCCGATCCGCCCGCCCCAGCCGCTGCCCGCACCCTCCGGGCTGGACGCCTGGAAGAAGCTCTGCTGATCATTGTGGCTGAACAGCTTGGGCGGCAGTTGCACGGTGCGGCGCTGATACTGGCTCTTGGTCGTCGGTTCGACCAGCGTGCCGACGTTCAGCGCGACCGCCATCTTTCCGGCGGCGAACAACTGGCTCATCTCCGGCATGCTCGGCGACAGCGCATAGGCACGGCCATCGGGCAGGGCGACCGTCGGGTTCAGCACGGTCCCCGCCAGCACGTCGCGCTGATAGCCGATATTGGCGCGCGCCGTGCGGTAGGCGGCAAAGCTTCCTTCGTCATACGGGACCAGCGTGTTGGCATAGTCGTTGCCGCCATAGAGGAACACGCACACCAGCGCCTTATAGTCGGACGCGGTGGCGGCGGCGGCCTCGCCGATCGCGGCCAGGCTGGAGACGAAGGGGGTGGCGGTCCCGGCCAGGCCGAGCAGCGCGCTGCGCTTCAGGAAAGCGCGTCTGGATTGATCTTGCATCATGCTCATCACCGCAGGGTCAGGTAATCGGGGGAGGCCATCGTCAGCAGGATCGCGATGCCGACGCGGTTGATCGGGCCATTGGCGGCGGTGGCGGACACGCTGTCCACCGCCGCGCGGATCGAGGCCAGGGTGGTGGCGGACAATTGCCCGGCGGCGAGGACCAGATTGACCTCGTCGAGCAGCGCCTTGCTGTCCGCCGCCAGCGTCAGGATGTCGGTGTAATCGGCCTTCACATCCCCGATGCCGTTGGCGATCAGGCCGTACATGAAGTTCACATAACCGACGACGCTCTGTTCGTTGGTGATCTGGAACTCGGGCGCGACCAGGCCGCTGCTCGCCAGGTTGGTGCCGGGCGGGGTATAGCCGGGGCGGTAGAAGTTGAAGACCGAGGGGCTGTGCCCCTTGGCCTGGCCCAGCCGGTTCGCCGGATTGGTCGTATCGCCGATCGGCCAGGCGTTGGAGGGCGAGGCCGCCTTGAACGCCCGCGCCCAGCCGGTCAGGCGCAGCACGGGTTCGCGCAGCTTGCCCGCGGTGGCGGCGGTCGGCAGGGTGCGTGCCTCGCTGTCGAGCAGGATGGCACGGATCACCGCCTTCATGTCGCCGCGCACGCCCTGGCCGTTATCGGCGAACTTGGTGGCGACGCGGGTGACATAGCCGGGCGAGGGGTTGCTGGTCACCAGCCGCTGGATCAGCTGTTTCGCAATGAAGGGCGGCACATTGGGATGCGCGAAGATCGCGTCCAGCGCGGCCGAGATCGCGGCCATGCCGCCGCCGCTGACCGTGGTGCCCAGAAAGGTTGAGGCGCCGGTTTCGTTGAGCGAGGCGTTCATCACCAAAGGCTGGCGCAGGCGGGCGGGGGTGTTGCTGTCGGTGCTAGTCGGGACCAGGCCGGTGAAGACGCGCGCCAGCCCGGTCACATCGGCCTGGCCATAGGTGTCGATCGTCTGGCCGCCATTCAGCTTGGGCGTGCCGTCCATGTTCAACTGGCTGACGCCCAGGGTGAACAGCTGCATCAGCTCGCGCGCGTAATTCTCGTCGGGCTGGGTGCCGGTGGTCGGGTTGGCCTTGCGATTGTAGAGATAGGTCAGGAAATTGCCCATCGCATAGCTGGTCGTCACTGCGCCCAGCAGATCGCGGTAATTGCCGAAGGCGTTGTCGAGCAGAAGATCGACATAGGCCCCCATCGCATAGGCGCGCCACGTATCGCTGGACTGGTCGATGCCGACGACCAGGATGTCGAGCAGCGCCATGCCGACCCGCTGGCGCAGCTGGTCGGGCTCGACGATCATCTGCCGCCACATGGACGGGTCGAAGCCGTTGATCGAATTCATCTTGGCCGAGTCGAAGCCGTTCGCGGTTAGCCAGTCCCAGTGGCTGGTCGCGCGGGGCAGGGCGAACTGGTCGGTCAGCCAACCGTCATAACCGCGCGAGACGACGGCATCGATGGTGCTGCGGGTGGCGCCCATCGTCGCCTGCGCCAGGAAGCGGCTGGCCTCGGTGGCGGTGGGCGGCGCGGTGACGACGACGATGGGGGCGGAGCTGGATGTATCGGTCGGCGTACCGGCATTGCCGGCGGGGGTGGCGCTCGTCGTGCCCCCGCCCGTGCCACCGCCGCCGCACGCGGCCAGCGCGACCAGCGGCAACAATGCGCTGCCCTTTCCCGCGCGCGCCAGGACGCCGTTCGTCTCGCCCGGTATCGCAGGCGCGGCCGTCCCCTCGGTGGCGGTGGCCGCCATCGGCGACGCGTCCCGCTCGTCCCACCCCGTCATGTCTCGAAATCCCGCTAGGCCCGCCTGTCTGCGGACCAGCGGAAAATGCCGCGAAGTTGGATAACAAAGCGTGAAATGGTTCCGCGCTTCGTCGCATATCACGATGAGTCGAGCCCACTGCGTGTCATTGCGAAATCGCAATGAAAAAGGCCCCGGAGCAACGCTCCGAGGCCCTTTCTGGATGGGGTGGCCGGGATCAGTCGATGCGCGGCAGCGTCTCGAACTGGTGATAGGGCGGCGGACTGGACAACGTCCATTCCAGCGTCGTCGCGCCTTCGCCCCAGGGATTGTCGCCTGCGGGTTTGCCCGCGATCAGCGACCAGATCAGGTTGATGAAGAAGATCGCCATGCCGGCGGCCATGATCTCATAGCCATGCGTCGCAACCTTGTTCCACAGCGCAAAGGCATCCGGATAGTCCGGATAGCGGCGCGGCATGCCCTGAAGCCCCAGGAAGTGCATCGGGAAGAACAACAGGTTCACACCCGCGAAGAACACCCAGAAATGCAGCTGGCCGAGCAGCTCGCTATACATCTTCCCCGACATCTTGGGGAACCAGTAATAGAAGCCCGCGAACAGCGCGAAGACCGCGCCCAGCGACAGGACGTAGTGGAAGTGCGCCACGACATAATAGGTGTCGTGCATGTAATCGTCGATGCCGCCATTCGCCAGCACGACGCCGGTCACGCCGCCGACGGTGAACATGAAGATGAAGCCGATCGCCCAGACCATCGGCGTCTTGAACGACAGCGAACCGCCCCACATGGTCGCGATCCAAGAGAAGATCTTGATGCCGGTGGGCACCGCGATGATCATCGTCGCTGCGGTGAAGTACATCTTCGTGTTCACCGACAGGCCGGTGGCGAACATGTGGTGCGCCCATACGACGAAGCCGACCACGCCGATCGCGACCATGGCATAGGCCATGCCGAGATAGCCGAAGACCGGCTTGCGGCTGAAGGTCGCGATGATCTGGCTGACGATGCCGAAGCCCGGCAGGATCATGATGTACACTTCGGGGTGGCCGAAGAACCAGAAGAGATGCTGGTACAGGATCGGGTCACCGCCCCCGGCGGGGTCGAAGAAGGTCGTGCCGAAGTTGCGATCGGTCAGCAGCATGGTGATCGCGGCGGCCAGCACCGGCAGCGAGAGCAGCAGCAGGAAGGCGGTTACCAGGACCGACCAGACGAACAGCGGCATCTTGTGCAGCGTCATGCCCGGCGCGCGCATGTTGAAGATGGTGGTGATGAAGTTGATCGCCCCCAGGATCGACGAGGCACCCGCGAGGTGGAGCGACAGGATGGCCATGTCGACCGATGGACCCGGCTCGCCGAAGGTCGATAGCGGGGCATAGGCGGTCCAGCCCACGCCCGCGCCCGACCCGAAGAAGGGCGAGGCGAGCAGCAGGGTGAAGGCCGGGATCAGCAGCCAGAAGGACACGTTGTTCATGCGCGGGAAGGCCATGTCGGGCGCGCCGATCATGATCGGCACGAACCAGTTGCCGAACCCGCCGATCATCGCGGGCATGACCATGAAGAACACCATGATCAGGCCATGCGCGGTGATCAGCACGTTCCACAGGTGGAGCGACTGGTCGAGGCTCTGCGCGCCGCCGTGGAGCATCCCCGCCCAGATACCCAGATACTGGATGCCCGGCTCGCGCAGCTCGGCGCGCATCAGGCCGGAGATGCCGCCGCCGATGATCCCCGCCACGATCGCGAAGATCAGATAGAGCGTGCCGATATCCTTGTGGTTGGTCGACAGGAACCAGCGCGCGAAGAAGCCGGGCTTGTGGTCGGCGTCATGGTGCGCGTGGTGATGATCCTCATGACCGACGAATGCCGATCCGGGGTGAAGTGCGGTGTCGGTCATGGCTTATTGTCCAGCGTTGCCGGGGCCGGCCGGATTCCCGGTGGCGCCCTGCGCGGAAGAAGGGGACTGGGCGGGGGTGGCCATGTTGTCGGCCGGACCGGTGACCGCCTCGGCCGCATTGGCCTGGGTGGCTTCGACCTTCGAACCCTCGGCACCCGGCTGCGGGATGACCGCCGCCGACGGCGCGACCGAACCCGGCATCTTGCCGCCCTTGGCCGCGACCCAGGCGGCGAACTGCGCCGGGGGCACGGCCTGCACCGCGATCGGCATGAAGGCATGGCGTGCGCCGCACAGTTCCGAGCACTGGCCGAAATACAGGCCCGGCTTCTCGATGGTGAAGCTCGTCTCGTTCAACCGGCCGGGCACCGCGTCCAGCTTCATCCAGAAGGCCGGGATCGCCCAGCTGTGGATGACGTCGTTCGACGTGGTGATCAGGCGGATCGGCACGCCGACGGGCAGGACGATGCGATTGTCCACCGCCAGCAGGCGGGGGCCGTCGGCATCGGTGCGCGCACGCTCGCCCGGCGCGACCTGATCCTTTTCCTTCAGCATGTTGGCGGTGATCTCGATCCCGCCATGATCCGGATACTGATAGGTCCAGTACCATTGGTTGCCGATCGCCTTCAGCGTGACGGCACCGGCGGGCGCGGGCTTGAACTGCGCCTGGAGCAGGCCGATCGAGGGGATGGCGATCAGCACGAGGACCACGACCGGCCCCAGCGTCCACAACACCTCGACCAGCGTGTTGTGGCTTGTCTTGGATGGCACCGGGTTGGCGGCGCGGCGATAGCGGAACACGACCCAGGCGAGCAGCAGCAGGACGAGCACGCAGATCGCGGTGATGACCGGCACCAACACGTCGTTGTGCATCCAATGCGCGAACTCGCCGTTCTTCGTTACCTGCGGCTGAAGGCCGAAGCGGCCGTCGATCGGCAGGCCGACATTGGGATCGATCGTCGTCGCGGGCGCGCCGTCCTGCGCCAGCAGCGGGCTGGTCGGCGCGGCGGTGGCGGGGGCCGCGGCGCTGGTCGGCGCGGTGTTGGAGACGCCCGCCCCCTCGGCGGCGGCCTGCGGCGCGGGGGCGGCGGTCTGGGTCGCAGGGGGCGCGGCCGGAGTCGCGAAGGCGACACCCGACAGCGCGGCGCATCCCATCCCGGCGGCGATCGCGAGCGCGTTCATGCGTTTGGGCATCCTCATCCTCCGGGGTCCGGACATGCGCTTGACCTCGCTCATCCCGCTCTCGTCTCCCATCTCCCTCACCCGTCCATCGGTCGTCCGACGGTCCTGGGGCGGGGCCTCATGTCGTTTTTGTTAGGGGGACTATAGCACGGGACTTCGCCCCCTCAACCCTTGAGCGCATATGCCAGATTGCGCGGGGGGCGGGGCGATCCTATGAGGCCGGGTCATCTGACCGATGCCGGAGTTGCCCCCATGACCGATGAAGACGTCCTTGCCGAGTTCCGTGCCGCCGAGGCGCTGCTCGAAGGGCATTTCATCCTCTCCTCCGGCCTGCGCAGCCCGCGCTATCTGCAATGCGCGCGCGTCCTGATGGACCCGGCCCGCGCCGCCCGTCTGTGCGAGGCGGTGGCCGCGAAGATCCCGGCCGACATCAAGGCGCAGATCAGCGCCGTCGTCGCCCCCGCCATGGGGGGCGTCATCGTCGGCCATGAAATGGCGCGTGCGCTGGGTGTGCCGGGCATGTTCCTGGAGCGGCCCGAGGGAACCTTCCACCTGCGCCGCGGCTTCCGCCTGGAGCCAGGGCAGAAGGTGCTGATGATGGAAGACGTGGTCACGACCGGCCTGTCCAGCCGCGAGGCGATCGCCGCCATCGCGCGCGAAGGGGGCGAGACGATTGCCGCCGCCTCGCTGGTCGACCGCTCGAACGGCGCCGCCGATCTGGGCGTGCCCTTCTTCCCGCTGATCCGGCTGGACGTGCCGAGCTACAGCCCCGACGATCTGCCGCCCGAACTGGCCGCGATCCCCGCGATCAAGCCGGGGAGCCGCGCGGCGGCATGACCGAGCATCTGCGCCTGGGCGTCAATATCGACCATGTCGCGACCGTGCGGAATGCGCGCGGCGCGGGCTACCCCGATCCGGTCAAGGCGGCGCTGATCGCGGCAGAAGCGGGTGCGGACGGCATCACCGCGCATTTGCGCGAGGACCGGCGGCACATCACCGACGACGACATCGCGCGGCTGTCTGCGGACCTCACCGTGCCGCTGAACCTGGAGATGGCGGCGACCGAGGAAATGCTCGCCATCGCGCTGAAGCACCGCCCGCACGCCGCCTGCATCGTGCCGGAAAAGCGCGAGGAGCGGACGACCGAAGGCGGCCTCGACGCCGCCGGGCAGCGCGAATGGCTGGCGCCCATGGTGGCGAAGCTGGGTGAGGCGGGTATCCGGGTTTCCTTGTTCATCGAACCCGATCCGCGCCAGATCGAGGCGGCGCTGCATCTGGGCGTGCCGGTGGTCGAGCTGCACACCGGCCGTTATGCCGAGCTGGACGGCGAGGCGCGCAGCGCGGAACTGCGCCGCTTGTCGGACGCGGCGGCGCTGGCGGCGAAGAACGGGATCGAGGTTCATGCCGGTCACGGGCTGACCTATCACAATGTCGCCCCCATCGCGGCGATCCCGCAGGTGCGCGAGCTGAACATCGGCCATTTCCTGATCGCCGACGCGGTGTTCGTCGGCCTGCCCGAAGTGGTGCGCAAGATGCGCGCCGCGATGGACCTGGCCCGGTGAATCCTCCCCGGCACGGGGAGGGGGACCAGCCGCAGGCTGGTGGAGGGGGAGCGCCCCAAAGGACTCATATGGTGGTGAGCCCCCTCCACCACCGCTTCGCGGCGGTCCCCCTCTCCGTGCCGGGGAGGATTGCATGATTATCGGTCTCGGCTCCGACCTCTGCAATATCGAGCGTATCCAGGCCGCGCTGGATCGGCATGGCGGCCGGTTCGAGGCGCGCTGTTTCACCGATATCGAGCAGGCCAAGGCGGCCAAACGCCCCTTCACCCGCGCGGGCACCTACGCCAAGCGCTTCGCCGCCAAGGAGGCCTTTTCCAAGGCGGTCGGCACGGGTTTCTCGCAGGGTGTGTTCATGCGCGACATCGGCGTCGTGAACCTGCCCGGCGGTGCGCCGACCCTCTCTTTGACCGGCGGCGCGCGCGAACGGCTTGACGCGATGACGCCGGAGGGCCACGTCGCCCATATCCACTTGACCATGACCGACGATCACCCCTGGGCGCAGGCCTTTGTCGTGATCGAGGCACGACCGGAAGTTTCCGCATGAAGGACGCGGTGTTGGACACGAACCCAGGCTCACCCGCCGATCCGACGGTGAGCGCGCCGCCGCCACCTGCGCAGACGCCGCCCGCCAGGAAGAAGGGCACCGACTGGTGGGCCGAGGTCAAGGGGCTGTTCTGGCTGCTGCTGATCGTGCTGGGCTTCCACAGCTTCATCGCCAAGCCCTTCTACATCCCCTCCGAATCCATGCTGCCGGGCCTGCGCGTCGGCGACCGGCTGGTCGTCAGCAAGTTCGCCTATGGCTGGTCCTATATCTCGCCGACCATTCCCAACCCGGTCGCGATCTTTAAGTCGGTGGTGCTGCGCCAACCCGAGGCGAGCTGGAGCTATCAGCTGCCCTTCATCCATGGCCGGGTCTTCGGCTCGCTGCCCAAGCGCGGCGACGTCGTGATCGTTACCCCGCCGGGCACGCATAACGACTATATCAAGCGGGTGATCGGCCTGCCCGGCGATACGCTGGCGGTGCGCGACGGCACGGTGATCCTGAACGGCAAGCCGGTTCAGCGCGGGCCGATCCATTATATCGACATCCCCATCGATACGAACAGCCCGTGCACCGACTATGGCGATCAGGCGCGCGTCCGCACCGCGAACGGCCAATGGGTCTGCCACCTGCCGATCGTGACTGAGACGCTGCCCAATGGCCGCCGTTACGACACGGTCGAAATGGGGTGGAGCCCGGGCGACAATTATCCCGCCATCACCATCCCGGCCGATCATGTCTTCCTGATGGGCGACAATCGCGACCGTTCGGCCGACAGCCGCTTCTCGCTGGCCGAGCTGGGGCTGGGCGGGGCGGTGCCCTATGAGAATATCGGCGGCCGGGCCGAGTTCGTGACCTTCAGCCTGGACGGCGACACGACGCTGAACCCCGTCACCTGGTGGACCTCGCTGCGGTCGGGCCGGGCGGGCCTCTCGCTGCACCCGACCACCGTCAAGACCGGCGACGGCGCCACGCCATGAGCGACCAGGCCCCGCTGACCGACCGCCCGGCGCCGATCGAGTTCCGGGAAGGCTTTGTCCGGCGGGAGCTGACCCGCGCGGCGATCTGGCTGGGGCTGATCGCCGCGATGGCGGTGACGGTGCTGCTGGTCCAGCCGCTGCTGGTGATCTTTGCCGGGCTGGTCTTTGCCACGCTGCTTGACGGTGGCGTGCGACTGCTCGGTCGGGTGTTGCCGATCGGACGCGGCTGGCGGTTGCTGATCGTCGTGCTGGCGGTGATCGTCTTCCTGCTCGGCACCTTCTACCTGACCGGTGTCGAGATGACGCAGCAGGTGACCCAGCTCCGCTCCACGCTGGAGACGCAGGCGGGCAAGGTGACCGGCTGGCTGTCGTCGCAGGGGCTGATGCCCGGCACGTCGGATATCAACGGCCTGCTGAAACAGTCGATGGGGTCGATCGGCAAGCTGACCTCCTGGGTCGGCACCGCCGTGGGCGCGGTGACGACGATGTTCATGATCCTGATCATCGGCCTGTTCCTGGCGATGGACCCCGAAGGCTATGCGCGCGGCCTGCAATGGTTCGTGCCGCGTGCCGCCCGCGCCGAATTCGCGATCACGCAAGGGCGCGTGATGTTCACGCTGCGCCGCCTGCTCGCCGGGCGTCTGCTGGGCATGGCGGTGGAGGGGGTGCTGACCGGCATCGCGCTCATGATCGGCGGCGTGCCGATGGCGTTGCTGCTGGGCATCATCGCGGGCATCCTGGCCTTCATCCCCAATATCGGGGCCATCATCACCGGCGCGCTGATGATCGCGGTCGGCTTTTCGGCCGGTAGCGATGCGGGCTTCTGGGCGATCGGCACCTATCTGGTCGTGCAGACCTTCGACGGCTATGTCGTGGTGCCGATGGTCGCCAAGCGCACCGTCGACCTGCCGCCCGCGCTGACCCTGTCGACCCAGATCATGGCGAGTGCGTTGTTTGGTATCCTCGGGCTGGCGCTGGCCGATCCGATGACCGCCATGGCCAAGTCCGCGCTCCAGCGCCGCTCGGAGCGTGAGGCGGAACAGGACAAGGACACGGCCCGCGCCGAGGCCGATATTCAGTAAGCTCCGGCCGCTCTACCCGGCGAGCACGGGTTCCAGCGGCCCCGTTTCGCCCAGCCCGCGGCGGGCACGGGCGGCGACGATCGAGTCGAACAGCGCCAGATAACGCTCGGCCGAATCCTGCCCGGGTTGCGGGACGGGTTCGGGACGCGGTGCCACGGGATCGAGCCAGTGGCGCAGCGCCGCGACCAGGGCGCTCAGATCCTCGCGCGGGACGATGGTGCCCAGCGAGCGATCGGACACGATCTCATGCACCGCCGGGCTCGAATCGGTGCTGACCACGGGCGTGCCGACCGCCAGCGCCTCGCGCAGCACGCCGGGCACGCCTTCATAGTCGGAGGGCAGGGCAACGACCTGCGCCGCCGCCATCGCGGCAGGTGCGTTGGCGCTGTGGCCGGGCAGCGAAACCCGGTGCGACAGGCCCAGTATCTCGATCTGCGCGGTCAGGGCGGGGCGCAGGCTGCCCTCGCCCAATATGGTCAGGCCGATATCGTCGGGCAGATGGGTCATCGCGGTGATCAGCCGGTCCCAGCGCTTCTGCGGCTCCAGCCGCCCGACGCCCAGGATGCGGCGGCCCGGCGTCGTGGCGCGCGGAACCGCCATGGGATCAAGCAATGTCGGCGGATTGGGAATCACCGCGACCGACAGCCCGGTGGCGCCCTGCGCCTCGCGCGCGGTCGCCGGGGTCATCGCGACCAGCGCGTCCAGGAACAGCCGGTGCCCCGCCAGCCATTGCCGCTGGCCCCAGGCGATCAGCGCCGCCTGATCGCCGCGATCGACCGCATTGGACATCTTGGCGACGATCGGCGGGCAGGACCCGGCCAGCCGCGCCCGCGTCCACGCGGCCATGGCGGTATAGTGATTGCCCGGACAGAAGACGATATCGGGCCGCACCCGCTCGATCGCTAAAGGCAATGCGCGGCACAGCCCGGCATAGCGTTGGTGGCCCAGCGTTACCGTCTCGACACCCCTCGGCACGCCGCCCTGGAACTGGCCGTCCTCGTCGCCCAGGATCAGCGTGACGCGCCGTCCCCGGTTCAGCCAGCCCGGCAGCATCCGCCCCAGCGCCGCTTCGACGCCGCCGCGCATGGCCAAGGCATAGGTCAGGATATGATCGGCGGGCATAGGCTCCGTGGGAGATGGGGCGGGTCTATAATGGGAGCGCTAATCGCCGCTTGTCGCTGAATTATGTCAATTTCAGCCCTAAGGTCGACACAATCGCACGACAGAGGATGAATTCTTATTCAGGTGCGAGAAAGCAGTGTTGAGGTTAGCGGGCGCCACCGGCGAACGCCGCCGAGGAATCTCCATAACGTGCAGAATGAACGAGATGATCCCATGACCCCGCAACAGGCCCTGCCTGGCGGCTCGGTATCCGGAGCGGCGCAGGGCGTCGGCGGTGCGAGCGGCCCGGTGGCGCGCGACATGGCCGCGCTGGAGCCGTTGAAGACGGTCAAGAGCCGCTGGCCCGCCATTATCGGCGGCGTGCTGACGCTCGCCATGATCGTCGGGCTGGGGCAGGAACTGCTTGGGCGCGGTCTGGTCGGCCTCAGCCATTCGGTGCCGACCAACCCGCTCTTCTACATCGTCTTTGTCGGCCTCTACATGGCGCTGCCGATCGGCGATTATATCATCTTCCGGCGGCTGTGGGGCATCCCGATCAGCGGCATGGCGGCGCTGATCCGCAAGCGGATCGCGAACGAAGTGGCGTTCAGCTATTCGGGCGAGGCCTATTTCTACGCCTGGGCGCGCGCGAATGCGAAGATGGTCGCCGCCCCCTTCGGCGCGGTCAAGGATGTCGGCATTCTGTCCGCCATTGCGGGCAATGCGATCACCCTCCTCATGATCGGCCTGGCCCTGCCGGTCGGGCGCGAACTGCTGACGCCGGAACAGCTGCGGCTGGTCTGGGGATCGATCGCGATCGTCATGGCGACCTCGCTGCCCTTCCTGATCTTTTCGCGGCGGGTCTTTTCGCTCGATCGCAAGACGCTCTGGTGGGTCTTCATGGTCCACTGCACCCGCCTGATCGCCAATTCGCTGCTGGTCGCACTGGCGTGGCATTATGGGATGCCGAGCGTGTCGCTGGGCATGTGGCTGTTCCTGTCGGCGGCGCGGCTGCTCGTCTCGCGCCTGCCGCTGGTGCCCAACAAGGACCTTCTTTTCGCCAATTTCGCGATCCTGTTGATCGGGCAGGATCAGGAACTGAGCGAACTGATCGCCTTCACCGCGGCGCTGACCCTGCTGGTCCATGTCGTGTTGATCGCGGGGTTCGGTGTGGCGGCACTGGTTCGGAAGGTACGCGCATGATTCGCGTGATGAAGATGATGATGGCGGCGACGATCGGCCTGGCGATGATGCCGCAGGCGGCGGGCGCGCAGGTGCTGGGCAGCGATGCGGCGGCGTGCACGAGTGGCGGCGGTCCCGCCATCCTGGCGCGGATCGAGGGGCTGAAGGACCGCAAGGGCAATCTGAAGCTGGAACTCTATCCCGCGAACGAGGAGGATTTCCTCCAGGACGACAGCGTGCTGGTCAGCGCGGGCAAGACCTTCCGCCGCGTCCAGGTGCCGACCCCGGCAGGCGGCGCGATCGCGCTGTGCATCCGCGTGCCGCGCCCCGGCCGCTATGCCCTGCTGTTCACCCATGACCGTGACGGCAAGAACAAGTTCAATTTCTGGAGCGACGGCGCAGGCTTCCCGGCCAATACGAAGCTTGGCCGCCGCAAGCCGCCGCTCGCCTCCGCGCTGATCGACGTGCCCAACGGGGTGGCGACGACGACCATCCGTGCCCAATATCTGCGTGGGCTGGGCGGTTTCGGTCCGGTGGAGTAAGGAACAGGCGATGCGCATCGTCGACGTCAACGAATTCTACTCCCCCACCGGCGGGGGCGTGCGGACCTATATCGACCGCAAGATGTCGATCCTGGCCGAGATGGGCCATGAGCTGATCGTGCTCGCGCCGGGCACCGAGGACCGGGTCGAGGAACGCCCCGGCGGCGGCAAGATCATCTATGTGAAGGCGCCGCGCTTGATCCTGGACACCAATTACGGGATGTTCTGGGACTCCGCGCCGGTCTGCCAGCTGCTCGACGAGCTGGACCCCGACATCGTGGAGGTCTCCTCGCCCGCCAAGCCCGCCTGGTTCGTCGCCAGCTGGCAGGGGCGCGCGAAGAAGGTCTTCTTCATGCACAACGACAATGTCGGCACCTACCCGGTCCGCTGGCTGGACGGCCTGGTCGCGCAGGAGCGGGTGGAGGACTGGTTCAGCTGGTACAGCCGCTACATGAACCGCTTTCTCGACCATTACGACCTGGTGCTGTCCAACGGCCCGGCGCTGGTGAAGCGCCTGGGCAAGCGCGGCGTGCGGGTGGACGAGGGCATTCCGCTGGGCATCGAGCGGCATTTCTTCTCGCCCGACCACCGCGACGAACGGCTGCGCGCCGCGCTGCTGGCGCAGTGCGCTCTCCCTGAGGACGCGCATCTGCTGCTGGGGCTGGGGCGGCATCATCCCGAAAAGCGCTGGCCGATGGTCATCGACGCGGTCGAGCGCGTGGCCTCGACCCGGCCGGTCGGCCTAATTCTGATCGGCGGCGGCGTCGCCAGCCGGACGCTGGAGAAGCGGATCGCGGGCAGCCCCCATATCCGCCTGTTCCGCCCGGTCTATGACCGCCCGCGCCTCGCCCGGATCATGGCGAGCTGCGACGCGCTGGTCCATGGCTGCGAGACCGAGACGTTCGGGCTGGTGGCGTCCGAAGCGTTGGCCTCCGGCCTTCCGCTGGTCGTGCCCGATTATGGCGGCTGTGCCGAGGTGGCGAACCCGCTGTTCGCCGAGACCTTCCGCGCGCGCGACGGGGCGGCCTGTGCCGAGGCGATCGAGCGGCTGCTGGCGCGCGACCAGCGCGTGCTGCGCAACGCCGCGCGCGTGGCGGCGGGCAAGGTGTTCAGCGACCGTGATCATGCCGAGGCGCTGATCGCGCGCTATCAGCAATTGCTCGACGAGGGCGAGCAGTTGCAGGCCGTCGCCTAAGCCGGAACGGACCTTTCGCACCGCCCGTGAGTCTGTCATCATGACAAAAATGTCATGGGAGACGGTCGATGAGTCGTGGCTTCGCAGTCGTGATGGGCATCATGCTGGCGTCTTCGGGCGCCGCGCAGGGGGCCGACCGTCCCCCGATCGAAAGCTGGGGCAAACCCGGCGTCACCTTCGACCAGTATCGCGCCGACTCGGTCGAATGCGCCAAGATCGGCTATTTCCGTGACGTATCGCAGGATGAACCGGCAAAGCGGTTCATCACCGGCTTCACGGCGGCGGACAATAACCTGAACGGCGGCGGTGATGCCAGCGACTGGATCAATTCGATTCTACGGACCCAGCCCGACCGACAGAAGCGCCGGCTTCATGCAATCCAGGTCGGCGATGTCGAGCGCTGCCTGGCGGGCAAGGGCTATTCCCGTTTCCAGCTGTCGCGCGGCGAGGTGAAGATGTTGAAGCGTTACCCGCGCGGGTCGGAGGCGCGGCATCGGTATATGCACCAACTGGCCACGCGCGTGGAGGCAGCGTCTTGACGCGGGCAATGGTCGCGCTGGCCCTGCTGGGCTGTTCCGCCACGGTGTCGGCGGCCTCGCGCGATCCGGTCGAGAGCTGGGGCAAGCCGGGCATTCGCTATGACCAGTATCGCGCCGATTCGGTCGAATGCGCCAAGATCGGCTATTTTCGCGACGTCTCTCAGGACGAACCGGCCAAGCGGTTCATTCGGGGGTTCGAGACGGCGGATCGCCTGATGAATTTTCCCAGCCCCGCCGATGGCGGCGACGACTGGATGCTGTCCGTCCGTCGCACGCAGCCGGATCGGCAAAAGCGACTGCTCCAGACGATTCAGGTCGGCGACGTCGAACAGTGCCTGACGGGCAAGGGCTATCGCAAGTTCACGCTGACCACGGACGAGCAGAAGGCGCTCTCGCAATACCCGCGCGGGTCGGAGGCGCGGCATCGCTACCTGCACGCGCTGGCGGCGCGCTGATTCAGGCGGCGAGCAGGTCCGCGTAGCGCGACGGCCGATGGGTACGGGCAAGGCGCGCATAGGTCTTGTCGATGCTGTCGAGCAGCGCGGGCACGCCATTGTCGCCCGGATGCACCGCGACGCGCGCGACCGGGGTCGGGCGCAGGCCGTGACGCAGCACGGCGGCGGCGGCGAGCGAACTCAACTGCCGCCCGCGCGAACGGCTGGCCCAGGTGACGACGGGGCCACGCGCGATGACCTTGCCGTCGGTCGGCGTCCAGACCCGGAAATGATCCTCCGCCAGCCCGAAACCTGCATCCCCCAGCGCCAGGCGCGCCTCGTCCGAATAGAGCCAGGCGGGGGCGATGAAGCCGGTCGCGCGGCGGCCGATGATATCCTCGATCAGCGCGGTGCCGCGTTGCATCCGGCGCAGCGCCTCGGCGCGGTCCAGGCCGACGAACTCACCTTCGCCCGCGGTCATGTGCTTGGCCTTCAGCGCGGTCTTCTGGTCGGTGTGAACCATATCGTCCTTATGCGACCAGCCATGGACGAACATCTCGATTCCCATGTCCGCCCAGTTGCGCAGCCGCGTGGCAAAGGGGGTGCCGGGTGCGATCGGCGCGCTGTTCCAATGGTCGGGAATGACCAGCATGGCGAGGCGCGGGCCGCCCAGATGCCCCGACAGCCGGTCGTACAGCGCATCGACCGCCCCCTCGAACCGGGGGGACACGTCATGGATCGAGGCGAGAAGGCGTTTCATCGCGTGGATTTATAGACGCTGATCGTCTCATTGCCCATCGGCAGTTTCGCTGCCAGCCGATAGCCATCGGCCATCGCTGCCAGGACGCGGGCATGGGCCTCGGGACGCTCGCCATTATAGGGCGGGCGCATCACGATGACGGCGGGATGTTGCGAGAGGATGCGGGCGATCTCGGCATCCTGGTCGACGCCGGTCGCCCCGGCCTCGCGCGCGCGGCTGAGATGCGCAGGGACGATCCAGCGCGACAGGGCGCAGCGCTGGGTCGCGACATAGAGCATGGTGCTGCCCGAATAGACGTAGAGGCAACCCGGCCCCTTGCCGACCGCCTGGGACAGGGCGGCGAACTCGGTCGCGTCCCCGCGTTCGTGGCGCAAGGACAGCAGCACGATCTGCCCCGCCAGCGCGACGGTCAGCAGCAGGGCAGGGGTATAGCGCCGCCGCCAAGCTTCCCGCCCCAGCATCGCCGCCGCCGCCGTACAGGCGGGGAGCAGGATCGGCAGGCCGTAATGGTCGAACCAAGGCCGGAATATCAGCACCCCGATGATCGCCGCGCTCAGCCAGACGGCCAGGAAATTCCGCTCCCGATCGCGCTCCGCTCGCTTCAGCCCGAGCACTGCCAGCGTGACGATGGGCGACAGGATCAACACCATCTGCCCCAGATTGCCCGCCAGTTCTGCCAGCGGATCGGGGTTGCGATGAAAGATCGACAGGAAATTGGCGTAGAGGAACGCGTCCCACTGCCCGATCGCGGCATAGACGCCCGCCGCCATCGCGGTGGGCAATAGCGACACGACCATCAGCGCGAGGCCATAAAGGATCAGGGCAACAGGCGACCGGCTCCGCCGCCACTCCGCAACCAGCAGCCACAGGCCGAAGACCACCCCCTCGACCACTGCCGAATATTTGATCTGGAGGACAAGGCCGACCAGCGCCATTGCGGCAAGACCCAGGCGGCGCAGCCCTCGCCGATCCGATTCGAGGATCGCCCAGGCCGCTCCCATCATCAGCAGATTGTAGAAGACCGGCGCCTGGCCCCCTTGTCCGCCGAGCAGGTCCAGCCACAGAATATAGGCGATCCCCGCCGCCGTCGCGCCTGCGCCCCAGCCGAGCCGCTCGGCCATGCGCGCGATCAGCCAGCCGGTCGCGACGACGCTGGCCAATGCCATGGCCTGATAGGCCCAGATCCCCGCCGGAAAGCCGAAGGCGGCGGGTATGGCATAGAGCAGGAACAGCCCGATCGGCTTGCGGTCCCACACATCGACGAACGGCCATGCGCCCTGCCACATCGAATGGCCGGTGAAGAAGTAGAACTCCTCGTCCACATGGACGACCGGATTGCCGAAGGTCAGCGCGCGAGCGAGGATCGCGACGGCGAGCAGGATCAGGAGGCGGTGGGTGCCAGAATGGTTCGCTGAAGGCTTATGCGTGACCGACATTGCAGAGGTCCGATCATGTTCCTCCCCTGTAAGGGGAGGGGGACCATGCGAAGCATGGTGGAGGGGTGTCCCCGCTTGTGAGGGTGTTCCGCCCGATCGGGCTGGGACACCCCTCCGTCAGGCCTGCGGCCTGCCACCTCCCCTTGCAGGGGAGGAAAAGCGTCAGCGGGTCGCGGTCACGAAATAGTCGAGGGCGGTCGAGTCGCTGACCATGAACCCCTTGGTCGGCGAATAGCTCAGGCCCCGCACGTCGCGCACCGTCAGTCCTGCGTCGGTCAGCAGCGCGGTCAGCTCGTCGGGCGTCAGGAACTTCGACCAGTCATGCGTGCCCTTGGGGATCGCACCCGTCCCTTCGGCCAGCGTGATCAGCGCCAGCCTCGACAACGGCGTGCGGTTGGGCGTCGACAGGATCATCAGCCCGCCCGGCGCCAGCGCATCGGCCAGCCCGCGCACGAATCGCGCCGGATCGGCGACATGCTCGATCACCTCCAGCGAGGTGACGAGGTCGAACGTCTCACCTGCCAGCCCCTCGACGCTGCCCGCACGATAGTGGATGTCCAGCCCCGATTGCGCGGCATGGGCGGCGGCGACCGCGACATTTTCGGCAGCGGCGTCGAGCCCCGTCACCTCGGCCCCGAGTCGCGCCAGCGGCTCGCACAACAATCCCGCGCCGCACCCGATATCCAGCGCCCGCTTGCCTGAAAGCGGCGTGAAGCCCTGTCCGTCCGCATCCCAATGCAGATCGATCTGCTCGCGAATGTAACGCAGCCGGGGCGGGTTGAGTCGGTGCAGCATCGCGCTCGACCCCTTGGGATCCCACCAATCCGCCGCCATCTTTCCGAAATGTGCGGCTTCGGCCCCAATAATGGTAGAATCGTTCAAATGGCTTGCGTTCGTCATGGGGGCTACCTATCAGGACCGCCGTTTTACCCCAAGGAGATTGGCAAAAACCGCATGGCCCGTATCGTGATGAAGTTCGGCGGCACCTCGATGGCCGGAATCGAGCGCATCCGCAACGTGGCGGCGCGGGTCAAATGCGAGGTGGAGGCGGGCCATGAGGTCGCGGTCGTCGTCTCTGCAATGGCGGGGGAGACCGACCGGCTGGTCGGTTTCTGCCGCGAGGCCTCGTCGCTTTACGATCCCCAGGAATATGACGTCGTCGTCTCGGCGGGCGAACAGATCACCAGCGGGCTGCTGGCGATCACGCTCCAGGCGATGGGCGTCCCCGCCCGCTCGTGGCTGGGCTGGCAGTTGCCGATCCATACCGACACCGCCTTTGCGAAGGCGCGGATCGGCGAGATCGACACGACCGCGCTCGACCAGAGCCTGGCCAGCGGTGTGGTCGCAGTGATCCCCGGCTTCCAAGGCGTGGCCGAGGGCAACCGGGTCACGACGCTGGGGCGTGGCGGCTCGGACACCAGCGCGGTCGCCGTTGCGGCGGCGATGAAGGCGGAGCGGTGCGACATCTATACCGATGTCGACGGCGTTTACACGACCGACCCGCGCATCGTGCCCCGCGCACGCAAGCTGTCGAAGGTCACCTATGAGGAGATGCTGGAACTCGCCAGCGTCGGCGCCAAGGTGCTCCAGACCCGCTCGGTGGGTCTGGCGATGAAGGAACAAGTGCGCGTGCGGGTGCTCAGCTCGTTCGACGACGCACGGGACGAAGACGGACATCGCGGCACGTTGATCGTGGGCGAAGAGGAAATCGACGATATGGAACGCCAGCTCATCACCGGCATCGCGCATGACAAGAACGAAGCCAAGATCACCCTGACCGCCGTGCCGGATCGCCCCGGCGCGGTCGGCGCGATCTTCGCGCCGCTGGCCGATGCGGGGATCAATGTGGACATGATCGTCCAGAACATCGCGCATTCGACCGGTTCGACCGACGTGACGTTCACCGTGCCCTCGGCCGACCTGGCGCGCAGCCTGGACGTGCTGGAAAAGGCGAGCGGCGAGATCGGGTACGGCAACCTCGTTCACGACACGCGGGTCGCCAAGATCTCGGTCGTGGGCGTCGGCATGCGCAGCCATGCGGGCGTCGCCTCGACCATGTTCCAGACGCTGGGCGCGCGCGGGATCAACATCCTTGCGATCACCACTTCGGAGATCAAGGTCAGCGTGCTGATCGAAGAGGACTATACCGAACTGGCGGTGCGTGTGCTGCACACCGCTTACGGCCTGGACGCCGAAGCGGCCTAAAGGCTTCCCCCTCTCTGGGTTTGGCTCGGGGAGGGGGCTTTCGTTCGCGCGAAGCTGCGAAGACGCGAAGAGTCTTCAAGAAGATTGGTTCGCGCGGAGGCGCGGAGACGCGGAGGTGGTGAATCCAGCCGCGTCGCCGCTCCTTTTTCAACCATCGTCGATCAAGTGATGGCGCTGCCGCGCGCAGGTCATCTCCGCGCCTCCGCGTCTCCGCGCGAACCCATTCTTCTTCGCGGCATCGCGGCTTCGCGTGAACCAAATCTTGCCGTCCGCTCCAGCCCAAGGCATGGAGCGTCGATGACCGACACCCTCACCACCACCACCGGCGAACAGCGTCTCGCCACCCGCATGGCGCGCGGCGCGGAATTTCTGGGCGCCGACATGGCGATCATGGCGGGGGCCATGTCCTGGGTCTCGGAGCGCAACCTGGTTTCCGCCATGTCGAATGCGGGCGGCTTCGGCGTGATCGCGTGCGGCGCGATGACCCCCGAGCTGCTCGATACCGAGATCGCCGCGACCAAGGCGATGACCAGCCGCCCGTTCGGCGTGAACCTGATCACCATGCACCCGCAGCTATTCGACCTGATCGCCGTGTGCGGCCGTCACCAGGTCGGCCATGTGGTGCTGGCCGGTGGCCTGCCCCCCAAGGGCGCGCTGGAGGCCATCAAGGAGACGGGGGCCAAGGTCATCTGCTTCGCGCCCGCGCTCAGCCTCGCCAAGAAGCTGATCCGCTCGGGCGTCGACGCGCTGGTGATCGAGGGCATGGAAGCGGGCGGCCATATCGGCCCGGTGTCGACCAGCGTGCTGGCGCAGGAAATGCTGCCCGAGATCGCGGAGCAGGTGCCGGTCTTCGTGGCGGGCGGTATCGGCCGGGGCGAGGCGATCGCGGGTTATCTCGACATGGGCGCGGCGGGCGTTCAGCTCGGCACGCGTTTCGTCTGTGCGACCGAATCGATCGCCCATGCCAATTTCAAGAAGGCGTTCATCCGCGCCTCGGCCCGCGATGCGGTGGCCAGCGTGCAGATCGACCCGCGCCTGCCGGTCATCCCGGTCCGCGCGCTGAAGAATGCGGGCGGCGAGCTGTTCACCGCCAAGCAGCGCGAAGTCGCCCAGGCGCTGGACGAGGGCAAGGTCGCGATGATGGAGGCGCAGCTCCAGATCGAACATTACTGGGCGGGCGCGCTGCGCCGCGCGGTGATCGACGGCGATGTCGAGCATGGCTCGGTGATGGCAGGCCAGTCGGTCGGCATGGTCACGAAGGAAGAGCCGATCGCCGACATCCTCGCGCAGCTGATGACCGAAGCCGCCGCCGCACTGGTCGCGCGCGCGGCGTAAACCTGTTCCTCCCCTGCAAGGGGAGGGTGAGCGAGCTTTGACGTGCCCCCGGCACGTCAAGATGGTGCCGGGGGCACCATCTCGCTCGCACACATCCAAAGGATGGTGGAGGGGGTGTCCCCACTGGCCGTAACACCCCTCCGTCAGGGCCTCGCCCTGCCACCTCCCCTTGCAGGGGAGGAATGATACGACTTCCAACCCCCTGACATACGCCTCGTTTCATCGCACAGGTTACGACGTGTTAACCTTGTTTCGGCATGACGTCGCCCATAACCGGGGGCGGGGTTTTCCGAGGATCAGGGTCATGGCGAGTTTGCGTATTGTATCGGGTGTGGCGATCGGCCTGTCGCTGGCGGGATGCGCCGCGCGCGAAACCGCCAAGGTCGCGCCGCCGCCGGTCATGGTCCCGGCCCCGCCGCAATATGTCCGCGCAGCCCTGCCCGCCGGTGCCACGCCGGGGATGCGAATCCCGGCCCTGCTGCCCGACGGCAATTACGCCACGCCCAATCGCTCGCTGACCAGCGCCGCCACCGTCTGGCACCTGCGCTCGGGACTGAACGTCGCCGCGCTGGCCTGTCGCGGGCCGGATGAGGGGCAGATCGTCACCCGCTACAACACCATGCTGACCGTCCAGCGGATCGAGCTGGCGGCCGCGGAAAAGCGCTATTCGGCGGAGTATCAGGCGCAGGGCGGCGACTGGCGCGACAGCTATGACGATGCGATGACCCGGCTCTACAATTTCTTCTCGATCACGCCGGTCCGCAAGACCTTCTGCGCCGCCGCCGACGAAGTGCTGGCCGACATCAGCGCCGCCCCGACCACCGCTTTCGACATGAAGGCGGCCGAGCGGCTGGAAAAGCTCAACGCACCCTTCATCGCCTTCTTCCGCGCCTATGACGCCTGGCGCGCGGGCACGATGGTGCCGGTGCAGCAGGGCGTCGCCCCGCTGACCATCGCGAGCAGCGCGGCCCCCGCCATCGCCCCGGCCACCGCGCCCACCGGCCCGGTCCCGTCGAGCCAGCCGGTGCCCGCCGCCAAGCCCTATACCCCGCCGGTCATCAACCCGCCCTCGCTGAAGGTCGATCCCGCCGCGATCCAGTAGGCACGGGTCAATCGGCGATCCAGAACAGCGATTCGACCGGTCGGCCCAGGGCGCGCGCCAACTTCAGCGCGAGCAGGGTCGAGGGCTGGAAGACGCCGTTCTCGACCGTGTTGATCGTCTTGCGGCTGACCCCGATCGCCTCGGCGAGCGCGCCCTGGGTCAGCCCTGCCGCCTCGCGGGCGGCCTTCAGGTCGTTGCAAAGCGTCTCGTTCATCGGCTGGCGCGCAGTTCCAATGTGGCAAAGGCGATGAGCGCAGCGGTAAGCCCGGCGGTGATCGTGATTCGGCCCAGGGCCGCAGCACCCAATGGTTGGAAGGTCGCCACCACCATGGTCGTCGCCGCCGACAGGATCATTGCCCAAAAGCCGGCGGCAAAACTTGATCGCCGGTGATCCTTGGTCGTCTCGTCATTCATGAGACGGGATACCGGTCCACACCGGCTCCAGCGAAACGGGAGGCTACTGAGGTTCAAGGCGGCCAGCCCGATTATGAGCAGCCAGAGCAGAAGCCGGGTCGTGGATTCGCCGGGTCCCGCCAACGCCAGGATCGTCATCAGCGGCAATATCGTCGCCAGCGCGTAGAATAGCGCCGCCCGCAACCGACTGCGTTGTTCCGCCTTTTCCACCAGATTCATCACAACCTCCTGTAACCTATAGGTTTCATGTAACCTGTAGGTAACAGGCGTGCAAGTGCCTTCCTTCGCCCGGACGGATGGGTTAACGGGCAGTCACCATGACGGTGACGGGAGAAGACCAGCCGAAGGGCGGCCGCTTCGAGGGGCATGAGCATCGCTTTGCGGTGCGTGTCTATTTCGAGGATACCGACCTGTCGGGCGTGGTCTATCACGCCAATTACCTGCGCTATATGGAGCGCGCCCGCTCCGACATGTTGCGGACAGCCGGGATCGACCAGCGCGGCGCGCATGAGGCGGGGCAGGGCGCCTATGCCGTCACCGACATCGCCATCCGCTATGCCGCCTCCGCGCGGCTCGACGACGACCTGATCGTCACATCCCGACTGATCGAGGTCAGTGCGGTGCGCGTCGTCATTCATCAGACAGTCAGGTGCGGGGCGGTCAAGCTGACCGACGCGCGCGTGACCGTCGCGTGGGTCGGCCCGAACGGTCGCCCGCGTCGGCAGCCCGCCGACTGGATCGCCATCTACCAACGCCTTGTCTGGCAAGGGGACACCCAACACCCATGAATCCCGTCTTCAACATGGATGCCGCCAGTTTGTCGCCCGTCGCGCTGTTCATCCACGCCGACTGGGTGGTGAAGTTCGTGATGATCGGCCTGCTGCTCGCCAGCATCTGGACCTGGGCGATCATCGTCGCCTTCTCGCGCAAGCTGGCGCGCACGAAGAAGGGCATGACCCGGTTCGAGCGCGATTTCTGGAAGGCCGAGGATATCGATGCCTTTCATCGGATGGAGCAGGACAATGAACTGCCATCCGCGCGGGTCTTCTCGGCGGGTGTGCAGGAATGGCGGCGCTCGACCGCGGGCGGGCATATCGACCGCGACGGCACGCGCGAGCGCCTGGCGACCGCGATGGGATCGGCCGTGGCGGGCGAGATCGACAAGCTGTCGGACCGGTTGAACGTGCTGGCGACGGTCGGCTCGGTCGCGCCGTTCGTGGGGCTGTTCGGCACCGTCTGGGGCATCATGCGCAGCTTCACCGGCATCGCACAGGCGCAGAACACCTCGCTGGCGGTCGTGGCGCCCGGCATTTCGGAGGCGCTGTTCGCCACCGCCATCGGCCTGTTCGCCGCCATCCCGGCGGTGATAGCGTACAACCGCTTCAGCCACGGCGTGAACCGGGTGGAGGCGTCGCTGAACCGCTTCGCCGACGGCTTCCACACCACGCTCAGCCGCCAGCTCGACCAGGCGCGTTGAAAGGGTAGCGGCGATGGCCATGAACCTTCCCTCCCGCTCCGGTCGGGGCCGCCGTGCGCCGATGGCGGACATCAACGTGACGCCGCTGGTCGACGTGATGCTGGTGCTGCTGATCATCTTCATGGTGACCGCGCCGCTGTTGACGAGCGGCGTGCCGGTCAACCTGCCCGACAGCCGCGCCAAGGCGCTGGACCAGGAGCAGAAGCCCGAACAGATCGCGATCGACGAACAGGGGCGCATGTTCCTGAACGATGACGAGATCACCGAAGGCGACCTGCCCGCCAGGCTGGACGCCATCGCGGCCCGCAAGGGCCCAGACGGACAGGTGCCGCAGGTCTATCTGCGCGCCGACCGCGCGCTGGATTATGGCCGGGTGATGCGGGTGATGGGCGAGCTGAACCGCGCCGGGCTGAACCGCGTGTCGCTGGTCACCGTGGAGGGCGGACCGTCACAGGGAGCGGGCACCCGCTAATGGAGCGTGGGGAACGGACCGGACTGGCGATTGCGGTCGCAGGACATATCGTCCTGTTCGGCCTGTTGTCGGTCGGCTTTCTGTCGACGCCGAACCCGGAAAAGCTGAAGGTCACGCCGATCGACATCTCGCTGGTCAAGGACGTCGCGCTGGAAGCCGCGTCGCCCAACCCCAACGAGCAGGCCGCCCAGTCGATCGCGCCCGAGGAAGGACCGCCCGAGGACGCCGCGCCGCCCGAGCCGGTGGAGGCCGAACCCGAGCCCCAGCCCGCCCCGCCGCCCCCGGCGCCGCAGTCGAAACCTCAGCCGCAACCTAAACCCCAGCCGAAACCCGAACCGGCCAAGCCCCAGCCGCGCCCGGAACCTAAGCCGCAGCCGAGGCCCCAGCCCAAACCGGCGGAAAAGCCCCAGCCGCAGCCCCAGCCCCAGCCCCAGCCCCAGCCGAAACAAAAGCCCGCGCCCGCCAAGCCCGCGCCCGCCAAGCCGGTACGCGAGGCCAAGCCCGCGCCCGCCGCTCCGGCCAAGCCGAGCCCGGCGGCCAGGCCCTCCACCGCCAAGCCCGCCACCCCGGCGCGGGGCAGCGGCCAGAGCCAGACGGCGACCACGGCCAAGCCGCGCGGATCGCGTCTGGGCGACAATTTCCTGAAGGGCCTGTCGCCCGATCCGTCGCCCTCCAGGTCGGAAGCGGCTCCGGCGGCGAAGATGGGCGCGCTGCAGCTGGCCAATATCGCCTCGGCGATCCAGCGGCAGGTCCAGCCCTGCGCCAATCGGCAGGTGACGCCGGGACCGGGCGCGGAGAAGATTCGGGTCGCGATCAACCTGCACATCAACCGCGACGGCAGCCTGGCCTCCGAACCGCGCGTCGTCGGCCATACCGGCGTCGACGGCGAGAATGACCGCTATGTCGACCGCGTCGACGCGCTGGCGATCGCGACGTTCAAGGGCTGCTCGCCGCTGCGGGGGCTTCCGCAGGAACTGTACGACATTCCCAATGGCTGGCGGAACATCACGCTGCGCTACAAACTTCCGGGTTGAGGATGATGCTTATGCCCCGTTCCCTGCTGACTCTTCCGCTCACCCTGGCGCTGGCGGCCAGCGCTGTGGGGGCACAGGATGTGCCCGTGCCCGCAACCCAGGATCAGGCCGCTCCCGCCGCCGGGCAGCAGCCCGCCGCCCAGCCTGCCAACGGTCAGGAAGGGCTGGTCGTCGATGTCGAGGGCGGTATCTCCGCGCCGATGCCGATCGCTGTCCCGGCGATGCCGACCAGCGCGGTGGTGCAGACCCCGGCGGGCACCACCGACGTGGTGGGGCAGAAGCTGTCCGAGATCATCGTCAACGACCTGCGCAATTCAGGGCTGTTCACGCCGATCCCGCCCGCGCAGCTGCGCACCGTGTCTTTCCCGGAAGTGACGGCGCCCGCCTTTGACTATTGGAACGGCACCGGCGCGCAGGCGCTGGTCCAGGGTTATGTCCGCGCCAATGGCGACGGGACGCTGACGGTCGGCTGCTATCTCTATGACGTGCTGGCCAAGAGCGAGCTGGCGCGACAGGGCTTTGTCGTGTCGCCGGGCGACTGGCGGCGTGCGGCGCACAAATGCGCCGACACCATCTATACCAAGCTGACCGGCGAAGGCCCCTATTTCGACAGCCGCATCACCTATGTCTCGGAAACCGGGCCCAAGGCGCGTCGCATCAAGCGGCTGGCGATCATGGACCAGGACGGCGCGAACCATCGTTTCCTGACCAACGGCCAGTCGATCGTGCTGACCCCGCGCTTCGCGCCCAACCAGCAGTCGATCGTCTATATGTCCTATATCGACAAGCGGCCCGCCATCTATGTCTATGACATCGGCACCGGGCGCCAGCGTCTGGTGGTGCAGAACGCCGCGACGACCTTCGCGCCGCGCTTCTCGCCCGATGGCCGCTGGATTCTGTTCTCGATGGCGCAGGGCGGCAATACCGACATCTACCGCGTGTCGTCGCAAGGTGGGGCACCCCAACGCCTGACGAATGCGCCGGGGATCGATACCGGCGGCAGCTATTCCCCCGATGGTTCGAAGATCGTGTTCGAGAGCGATCGGTCCGGCGGGCAGCAGATCTACGTCATGAATGCCGATGGCTCGAACCAGCAGCGGATCAGCTTCGGCGGCGGGCGCTATGCGACCCCGGTGTGGAGCCCGCGCGGCGACCTGATCGCCTTCACCAAGCTGGGCGGTGCGTTCCGGATCGGCATCATGAACCCGTCGGGCGGCGGCGAAAAGCTGCTGACCAACAGCTGGCAGGACGAGGGGCCGAGCTGGTCGCCCAATGGCCGCGTCATCACCTTCCAGCGCTCGACGCAGGGGTCGTCGGGCAAGGCGGATGTGTGGATGGTCGACCTGACGGGCGTGAACGAGCGTCGTATTCCGACGCCGCTCGACGGGTCGGACCCCGCCTGGGGGCCGCTGCGCCAGTAAATTGTTTCGGGGGTTCCACCAATCTGTAGGGAGTTGAGAGTCCGATGACCAAGATCAAGACCACGCTCGTCGTCGCCACCATGGCGATCGCCATGGCGGGCTGCGCCAAGAAGCGCCCCGAAGTGCTGCCGCCCGCGCCGGTCAGCCAGGGCAATGGCGTCGATCCCAATGCGGGTGCGACCACCAATCCGGACGGCGCGATCGTTCCCGGCTCGGACGCCGACTTCAAGCGCTCGGTGACGTCGAACACGATCCATTTCGGGCTCGACCAATATGACATCGATCCCCAGTCGCGCGCGATCCTGGACAGCCAGGCGCAGTGGCTGGCACGCTATCCCAATGTCCGCATCACCATCGAGGGACATTGCGACGAGCGCGGCACCCGCGAATATAACCTCGCCCTGGGTGATCGTCGCGCCAACGCCGCCAAGAACTATCTGGCGGCACGCGGTGTTTCGCCGGAGCGGATGAACGTCATCAGCTATGGCAAGGAGCGCCCGGTCGCGCTGGGTTCGGACGAAGCCAGCTATGCCGAGAATACAACCTTGAACATTCGAACCAGCAGTCACATTTTTCCTAGAGTGGCCGGTCCGTCTGCCCCTCCACCACCGCTTCGCGGCGGTCCCCCTCCCCATCGGAGATGGGGAGGAATGGGGTTATCCCCGGAAAGCCTGGTTCAGCAGCTTCGCCAGCCGCAACCCGCCACGCTTCACCTGTTCGCGCTCGACCGGTGCCATCTCGCGGATCGCGGCTTCATCCATCGTCATATGCGCCGGCGTCGGCCGGCACGGATCGCCCCCCATCGCGGCGGCATAGGCGCGCTTGGCGATGGCCCAGTTCTCGCGGCTCCACGCCGTCACGCCGCCCGCCGACTCGCGCCGCCGCTCGGCCGCCGGATAGGCGCGGACCAGCTTGGGCGGGGTCGAGATCGCCCGCTCGGCGAGCAGGCCGTCCCAGATCGAATGCAGGTTCAGGCGGGGCGTCGCATAGGTGCCGTAATCGACATGGGTGTCGTTGCCGCCCTTGTCGCTCTTGTCCCCCGCGTGGAGCGGCTGGTGCAGGTCGCCGACGAAATGGACCAGGAAGGCCAGCGCCATCACCCGCTCCTTCGCGCCCGCATGCCTGTTCCTCAGGATGGCGAGCTGGCGCGGAATCTGTGCCGACACGCAGTCGCCCGTGTCGCAGGCCGGGGGCAGGCGGAAGGGCTGGCAGATGTCGATATTCTGATAATGCCAGACATAGGCATAGCCGAAGCGCGACTTGCCGTTTTCGTCCTTCAGCGGCTTGACGCAATCGGGCCAGACGCTGGCCTCCTCGATCGTCCGGACCGGACAGGTCGGCGTATCGAGCTGGGCTTGGGCGCGCAGGATCTGGCGGATCTCGGCGCGGGCATGCGGGGTGATGTTCGCCCAGGCGATGGCCGCGACGGTCTCGTGGCCATATTCCCAATAGGCGGCGGCGGGGGAGGCGAGGGACAGGCTGGCGAACAGGCCCGCCAGCATCCCGAGGAGAATGCGCAAGTGCTTCATAGCGCGCCCTTTATCCTTCGTCGGCATAGATCGCCACCCGATGTTCGCCCGCCGAAGTCGCGCGGCCGCGATACATGCCCGCCGTCGTCAGGCTCCACGCGATGGCGCCGTCGGGTGCCGCGACGATGGTGCCGCCGGTGCCGCCCAATGCCTTGACCTCGGCCAGCACGGTGTCGGCGGCGGTCTGGATATCCTCGCCGGTGAAGCGGCGGCGCGCGGCGATCTCATGCCCGACGCCGACCCGGATGAAGACCTCGCCCGATCCGGTGCACGACACCGCGCAGGCCCAGTCGTCGGCATAGGTGCCCGCGCCGATCAAGGGCGAGTCGCCGATCCGCCCCCAGCGCTTGCCGGTCACGCCCCCGGTCGAGGTGGCGGCGGCGACATGACCCTGGGTGTCGCAGGCGACTGCGCCGACCGTGCCGTATTTCATGTCGCTATCGAACGCGTCGGCATTGCGGGAGAGGAGCTCGTCGAGCTGGCGCCGCCGCTCGTCGGTGTGGAACCAGCTGGGGTCGACCTGCTCCAGCCCCTGTTCCACCGAAAAGCGATCCGCGCCCGATCCGGCGAGCAGGACATGCGGGCTCGCCTCCATCACCTGGCGGGCGAGCGACACCGGATTGCGGGTGCGAGTCACCCCCGCGACCGATCCGGCACGCCGGTCGCGCCCGTCCATGATCGCGGCGTCGAGTTCATTGGTCCCCTCGCGCGTGAAACAGGCGCCGCGTCCGGCGTTGAAATGCGGATCGTCCTCCAGCACGCGTACCGCCGCCTCGACCGCGTCCAGCGCGCCGCCGCCATCGGCCAGCACCGCCGACCCGGCCTTGAGCGCGGCGTCCAGCCCGGCGCGGGCGCCTGCATCCTGTTCGGGCGTCAGGACATCACGGGTGATCCGGCCCGCGCCGCCATGGATGACCAGCGACCAGGATGGGAACATGGGCGAAACTCCGAAACTGTCAGGGAAACGCCCGCGCCCCTATCAGATCGCAGGCTTGCTGCCATCCCCCGGCCTCAAGCCTATGAGGGGCCGTAGCCATCTGACATTGCGTCCGATCAGATAAAAGGCCCAGCATCCCGCCACCGTCGCCGCGATCAGGATCATGGTATCGAGCCAGAGCGGCCAGCCCAGCCCGCGCAAGGCAAAGGCGACCAGAATGATGATCGTCTGGTGGATCAGATAGAAGGGGAAGACCGCTTCGGTCAGCGTCCGCCGCCAGGGATGGTCGCGGTTCCAAAATCGCTCGGCCACCCCGATCAGCGCGACGACCGCCATCCAGCCCTGTACCGCGCGCGCGCCCGCAAAGACGATGCCCAGCCCCGGCGGCGCGCCCGCCATGCCCGGCCAGCGCCACTCCAGTCCGGCGGCGACCGCATAGCTGGCCAGCGCGATCAGCGCGGCGACGACCCAGCCCCGGCGGAAGCTGTCCAGCACCCGCTCCGACCCCGCCATGCCGAAGCCGAAGAGCAGGGCGGGGAGATAGATGGCATGCGCCAGCCAGTCGTCGAGCAGGCCATGGGTTTCCGACTGGCCGGGGAACAGCCGGATATCGACCAGCAACAGCCAGACCACCGGCAGCACCGCGCCGCCCCATCCGCCGAACACCCGGTCGAACAGCCGCTGCGTTGCCCCGGCCAGGCCATGGCCGACCGCCAGCATGACCGCGATCGCCATGGTATAGGCCCAGAGATAGCCGACGAACCAAAGGTGATTCCAGGCGGGCGTCGGCACCACGCCCCCGATCGCCCGAAAGCCCAGCCAGTCCCGCATCCAGAAGGTCCAATAGGATCCGGCATAGCCATATTTGCTCGCCAGCTCGGCCCAGATCTGCGGCGGCACCAGCACGCAGACGCCGAAGAGCAGCGGCACGAGCAGCCGGATGCTGCGCCCCCGCGCGAAGCTGAAGACGCTGGGATGCCGCACCGCCAGCGCGCGCGTGGCATAGCCGGACACGACGAACAGCAGCATCAGCCGCCACGGATTGCTCGCCAGCATCGGGATCGCCACCCAGGGCAGCCGCGCCAGCTGGACGTGAAAGCCCCAGGGCACGAACACCATGCCGATATGATAGAGGATCAGGATGGCGAAGGCGCCGATCCGCAACCAGTCTAGGCCGTAATGGCGGGGGATGGGGGCGGCGGTCATTTGGCGGTCTGGTACAGCACTGACTTTGAACCGCAACTCGCTGCGCGTATATAGCGGTCCATGTCCATTCGTCCCTGGCGTGATATCGTCCGCCGCCAAAGCCGTCAGATCATGGTGGGCAACGTGCCCGTGGGCGGCGACGCCCCCGTGACCGTGCAGACCATGACCAACACGCCGACCAGCGATCCGGTCGCCACGATCAACCAGATCCGGCGCTGCGAAGAGGCGGGTGCGGACATCATCCGCGTCTCCTGCCCTGACACCGATTCGACCGCCGCGCTGGCCAAGATCACCAAGGCGGCGCGTGTTCCCATCGTCGCGGACATTCATTTCCACTATAAGCGCGCGCTGGAAGCCGCCGATGCGGGGGCCGCGTGCCTGCGCATCAATCCGGGCAATATCGGCTCGTCCGAGCGCGTCGCCGAAGTCGTACGCGCCGCCAAGGCCAATGGCTGCGCCATCCGAATCGGCGTGAATGCCGGGTCGTTGGAGAAGGACCTGCTCGAAAAATATGGCGAGCCGTGCCCCGAGGCGCTCGTCGAGTCGGCGCTCGACCATATCAAGCTGCTCCAGGACCATGACTTCCACGAATATAAGGTCGCGGTGAAGGCGTCCGACGTCTTCCTGGCGGTCGCGGCCTATCAGGGGCTGGCCGAGGCGACCGACTGCCCGCTGCATCTGGGGATCACCGAGGCGGGCGGGCTGATCGGCGGGACGGTCAAGTCCTCGATCGGCATCGGCTCGCTCCTCTGGTTCGGGATCGGCGACACGATCCGCGTCTCGCTCTCGGCCGAGCCCGAGGAAGAGGTGCGCGTCGGCTTCGAGATCCTGAAGGCGCTGGGCATCCGCAATCGCGGCGTGCGCGTGGTATCCTGCCCGTCCTGCGCACGGCAGGGCTTCGATGTGATCCGCACCGTGCAGGTGCTGGAGGAACGGCTCCAGCATATCCGCACGCCCATGTCGCTGTCGGTGCTGGGCTGCGTCGTCAACGGCCCCGGCGAGGCGCGCGAGACCGATATCGGCGTGACCGGCGGCGGCAACGGCAAGCACATGGTCTATCTGTCGGGCCTGACCGATCACACGGTCGAGGATGCCGACATGGTCGAGCATATCGTCAAGCTGGTCGAGGCCAAGGCCGCCGAACTGGAAGCGGCCGATATCGCCAAGGCGGCGATCGCGGCGGAGTAATGCCTGCCGTCATCCGTATCGCCGCCGCCCTGATCGACGACGGGGCGGGGCGATTGCTGCTGGTGCGCAAGGCGGGCACGTCCTGCTTCATGCAGGCGGGCGGCAAGATCGAACCGGGCGAGGACCCCGCCGCCGCGCTGATCCGCGAACTGGACGAGGAAATAGGCCTGCGCGTGGATGTGGACGCGCTGCGGCCGGTCGGCCGGTTCGCGGCGGCGGCGGCGAATGAGCCGGGGCACCGGATCGACGCGACGGTCTTCCACCTGCGCAGCACGCACGTACCGGTTCCGGCGGCGGAGATCGAAGAAGCGGTCTGGGTGGATGCGGCGACGGTGGACATGATGACGCTGGCGCCGCTGCTCCGCGAGCATATCCTGCCCTGGTATCGCCGGATGCTGGTGCATCCATAATTCCTCCCCTGTAAGGGGAGGGGGACCAGCGAAGCTGGTGGAGGGGTGTCGCCGTTGGCGAAGGCGGTATGACCTCGCGACCGGCGACACCCCTCCGTCAGGGCTGCGCCCCGCCACCTCCCCTTGCAGGGGAGGAATGGCTCACAGCCGCAACCCCAGCCGCACGCCTGCACCCATATCGGGCGCGCCCTTGCTGACCCCGGCGCTGCCCTGCACGCCCAGCGACAGGCGCTGCGACAATGCGGTGTCGAGCCCCGCGCCGATTTCCTGCCGGTCGGCGACCTGATCGCTCACTCGCGAGGCGTAATTGTACGAGACGCTGACCTCGCTCGCCTTGCCGATCCCGACTGCCACGCCGCCGCGCGCGCTGGTCACCTCGCGCAGGCTATAGCCATCGGGCTGGCCGACAAAGGTGTGGCCGACCGCCGCGAAGGGCGTGACCTTGCCCGGCACCGCTGCCTCCGCCACGATCGAATAATCCGCCTTGCCCGTGCCCAGCCCGCGCGAGGCCGAGGCGGTGGGCAGCTTGGCGCTGCCGGTCAGGGCCAGCGCCAGGTGATGGCGACGCGGCGGCACCAGTTGGACCGAGGCGCCGACCACCGCATCGCCCAGCCCGCTGCGCTTCACACGGGTGGCGGGCTTGGTGGGATCGACCAGGATCGGCAGGCCCAGCGGCCCGCCGGGCGCGACGACATTGCCCGGCGCATCGACCTGCACATAGGGCAGTGCGGCGAACACCGTCACCCGCTTGCGCTTGGCGCGCAGCGTCGCGGTGGAACTGGCGCTGCGCACCTCCTGACTGGTGCCGTATTGGCCCGACGCATAGTCCGCGCCGACCGAGGCGGTGACCTGCGCGCCCGCAGGGGCGGCCAGCAGCATCGTCAGACCCGTTGCGGCGATCAGCGTCTTCATTCCCTTTGTCCCTTGATGTTCGGTTCGAACGGGCAACGGATGCCGGGCGGGGTTTAATCCCAATCATAAATTCCTCCCCTGCAAGGGGAGGGGGACCATGCGAAGCATGGTGGAGGGGTGTCCCGCTCTCGATAGGGTGATACCCCTCCGTCAGGCCTTCGGCCTGCCACCTCCCCTTACAGGGGAGGAATAGCAGCCTCGCCTTTCCGCCGCCGCCCCGGTATCGCCACGGCATGAGCGCGCGCACCTCTCCCGTCATCGCCTTTGGCGCCGCCGCGCTGGGTATCGCGATCTATTCGGTGATGGACACGCTGATGAAGCGGCTGTCGATCGACAGCGGGGCCTATAGCGCGGTGCTGTGGCGGTCCTGGGTCGGGGTGGCGATTACCGGCGCCTTGTTCCTGGCCAAGCGGGGACGCTGGCCCGCGCGCGAGGTGCTGGCTCTTCATATCGCGCGCGGGGCGACGGGCGGCGCCTCGGTCCTGCTGTTCTTCTGGGGCCTGGCGCGGGTGCCGATGGCGCAGAGCATCGCGCTGACCTTTCTCTCGCCCCTGATCGCGCTGTTCCTCGCCGCCTTCATGCTGGGCGAGACAATCCGGCGCGCCGCGATCCTGGGGTCGCTGATCGCGGGCGCGGGCGTGCTGGTGATCGCGGGCGGCGAGGTGCAGGCGCAGGCCTCCACGCAAGTGGTGCTGGGCTCGCTCGCCATTCTGGTCGCCTCGATCCTTTACGCGGTTAGTCTGGTGCTGTTGCGGCGGCAGGCGCAGGTCGCGGGCCCGGCCGAGGTCGCGCTGTTCACCATGCTGGTCATCGCGGTGCTGATGACGCCCGCCGCGCCCTTCGTCTCGGGCTGGCCCGCCGCGCAGCAATGGCCCAGCATCGTGATCGCCGCGCTGCTCGGCAGCCTGTCGGCGCTGCTGCTCGCCTGGGCCTATGCGCGCGCAGAGGCACAGGTGCTGGCGCCGGTCGAATATACCGCCTTCGTCTGGGCGGCGGGGCTGGGCTATGCGGTGTTCGGCGAGCATGTCTCGCTGTTCACGCTGGCGGGGGCGGTGCTGATCATTGCGGGGTGCGTGGTGGCGGTGCGGCGGCCTGTCGCGCCCGGACCGCAGAGCGAGGCCGGATTATGAGCATCACCCTTCGCCCGGCCGAACCGGCCGATACCGCCACGATATTGGGCTTCGTCCGCGAACTGGCGGCGTTCGAGCGCGAGCCCGACGCGGTCGTCGCCACCGAGCCGATGCTGGCCGAGGCGCTGTTCGGCGTGCCTCCGGCGGCGGAGGCGGTCATCGCCGAGCGGGACGGTCAGGCGGTCGGCTTTGCGTTGTTCTTCGCCAATTTCTCGACCTGGACCGGGCGGCGCGGGCTGTATCTCGAAGACCTGTACGTCACGCCCTCCGCGCGTGGGGGCGGGGTCGGCAAGGCGTTGCTGATCCATCTGGCGGGGATAGCACGGGATCGCGGCTGGGCGCGGTTCGAATGGTCGGTGCTCGACTGGAACACGCCCGCGGTGGAATTCTACCGCGCGATGGGGGCGCAGGCGATGGACGAGTGGACGGTGCAGCGGGTGTCGGGTGAGGCTTTGAAGACGCTCGCGGGACGGTAGACCGGAATAGGGTTCGCGCAGAGGTGTTGAGCCCCGAGGCGTGCCTCATTCCTTCATCTCTGGCTGATGATCGAGGGATGCTGTCAGCGGCAGGCGAGCCACCTCCGCATTCTCCGCGCCTCCGCGCGAACCAATCTTCTTGGCCGCCGCACATCCCCCGCTCCGTTAAGCCTGGGCGCAGTCGAAGGCCAAGGGATGGACCCTTCCTCAGGCTCCGGGATGGCCCTCCCCAACCCCTCCCGCCTGCGGGAGGGGAGTAGAAGAAAGGTAGAAACAAAAACGCCCCGGTGCGCGGGGCACCGAGGCGTCTTCGTCAAACCGGAACCGGAAGGATCAGGCGCGGCCGGGGACGTCGTGGTCGTGGGGCTCTTCGCCCTTGGCCTTGGCGTCCTCATAGCGTTCGATCGCCTCGGTGACGATGCGGCGGGCTTCGTCGCGGTCGCCCCAGGTGCCGATACGCACCCACTTCTTCTTCTCCAGATCCTTATAGTGGGTGAAGAAGTGCTCGATCTGCTGGAACACGATCTCGGGCAGGTCGTCGCGACCGCCGACGTTCGAATAATAGGGGAAGGTCGAGTCGACCGGCACGCAGACCAGCTTCTCGTCGCCGCCGGCTTCGTCTTCCAGGTTCAGCACGGCGATCGGGCGGGCACGCACGACGCAGCCCGGGATGAAGGGCGAGCGCGACACGACCAGCGCGTCGAGCGGATCGCCATCGGGCGACAGGGTGTGCGGCACGAAGCCGTAATTCGCCGGATAGCGCATCGGCGTGTGCAGGATGCGGTCGACGAACAGCGCGCCGGACGCCTTGTCGAACTCGTACTTCACGGGCTCGCCGCCGGTCGGCACCTCGATCACGACATTGAGGTCATCGGGCGGGCTCTTGCCGACGGGAATGAGGTCGATGCGCATCGAATCGGTCTTTCTTGCCAATACCGGAAGAGTTCCGGTGGAAAAACAATGGCGGGCGCGATAGCGCAACCCGCCATGTCGTGTCGATAGACGAGGATGAAGCCTTCGTCAGACAGGCGTCAGCGTGCGGTCAGCAAGCGATCCAGCCCGGTCTCGCCGGTGCCGACCTTTTGCAGACGCGGATAGCGCGGGCCGCCGGTATAATCGATCGTCACCTCGCGGAAGACATCCTGGTTCTTTATCACCAACTTGACCGGCTTTTTCGGGTCCTTGGCGGCCAGGATCGCGGCCTTCAGCCGATCGCCGGTATAGCTTTCGCCGTTCACCGCCTGGATTTGCGTGCCGACATCGATGCCCGCCTTGAACGCCGGACTGTCCCAAATTGAACTGGTCACCTCGCCGCTGTTCGCCACCGTCAGGCCGATCGAATAGGTGACGTTGGTGCTGCCCTTCTCGCCCTGCTTGAAGGTCGGGGTCGGCTCGGGCGTGTAGACCAGCTTGTAGCCGTTCATGGCAAAGCCGTTGATCGGCGCGGGCTTGCCCGTCTCGGTGATGCGCTGGCGCAGGAAACCGGCCCAGTCATAGGGCACGATGCCGTTCAGCGTGCTGGCGACATCCTCGAAGGTATAGGTCACTTCGCCCCAGTCGCCGTTGCGGATGCCGAAGAACGCCTTGGCGAAATCGTCGATCGACTTGGTGCCGTTCGACTTCTGGCGGAGCATCGCATCGACCTCCATCCAGACCATCAGGCCTTCGTTGTAATAATCCTCCGACCGCTGCCAGCTGGTCCAGCCCTTGGGCTTGCGCGACGAGATGATGGGGTCGTTGGTGGTGTCGAGCAGATCGCGCCACTGCCGCGCGGGCGCGGTGTCGTAGATGGCGAGGATCGAGGCGTACTGGTCCAGCGTATCCTGCTTCGACACCATGCCCGACCGCGCCTGGAGCACATAACCCCAGAATTGCGTCTGCCCCTCATAGACCCAGAGCAGCGAGTTGCGCATCGGCGTTCGGAAATCGGGCGTCCACAGGTCCGCGCCGCGCCGGAACTTGCCGTCCCAGCTGTGCGTGAACTCGTGCGGCAACAGGTTGCGACGGCCCGGCCCGGCGTCCCATTCGGTGAAATAGCCCGGCGTCACGCCGTTTTCGGACGAGCGGTGATGCTCGAGACCGATCCCGCCCAGCTGGTCGCTGATCGACAGCAGGAACTCATATTTGTCGTAATGCTGCGCGCCGAAGGTCTTCACCGCCTGATCGACCAGCCGCTGGTGCGCGGCGATCTGCTCGGGCTTGGCGTTCAGTTCGGCAGCGTTGTCGGCAAAGACGTTGAGGTTCACCTGCGGGCTGAGCGGGAAGACCTTGCCGTACTTGCCCGCCAGCACCGGCGAATCGACCAGGATTTCGTAATTGGTCGTGTCATAGGTGTAGGTCGAACCCGACGCCTTGGCCGGGACCGCGCCCGCCGCCGTCCAACCCGTAGGGAAGATCGCGGTCATCTGGATCGGGATCTGGCGGGTATAATAGCCCGCCGGATACAGACTGACCGAATTGGGCTGGAGCGAGATCATCGTCGGGGTTACGGCGATGCGGCCCTGGTCCGGCTTGGTCGCCGACAGGAACTGGAACTCCAGGTCCAGTGCCTTCGTGCCCGACGGCACGTCGACATGGAAGGCGAAGACATCGACCGTATCGCGCGTCCAAGGCAGGACGCGGCCATTCGCCTTGATGACCAGACCCGCCAGCTTCTCGATCTCGCCGCGCGGATTGTGCGCGCCGGGCAGCCATTTGGGGAATAGCAGCGCCATCGGACCCGCCTTGGCGACGGGGATGGTCTCCTTCACGCGGAAGATGCCGCGCTGGGTATCCGTGGCATCGACGACCAGCTTGATCGTGCCCGGATAGGGCGTGTCGACCGCATCGGGTATGGTGTTGACGAAGGGAGCCGCAGCGGCGGGCGCGGAGTTGCCCTGCGGGACTTGGGCATTCGCCACGAAGAGCGGGGCAGCAGCGGAGGAGACGAGCAGCGAGGCGACGAACACGGAACGAAGCGGGTGGCGGATCATGAAAGGCCTTTTGCGGCGACGGGGAGATGGCGGCAGGTTAGGCACCCGATAGGCCAGTCGTCCAGACCCTTTTGGCGGTCCCCTATCCGCCGCCGCCGCCCAACACGTTGACGGTAAAGGCGATGACGCCGAGGTTGAAGATGAAGGCCGCCAGGCACTGGCCGGTCACCACCCGTCGCATCCGGCGCAAGGCGATCGACACGTCGCTGGTCTGGAAGGTCATGCCCAGCGTCACCGAGAAATACAGAAAATCCCAATAATCGGGCTCGGCCGTGTCGGGGAATTGCAGACCGCCCGCATCGCCGTCGCCATCCACGCTGTAATAGAGGTGCGCATAATGCAGCGCATAGACGATGTTGGAGAACAGCCAGGCGAGGATCAGCGTGCCGACGACCAGCGCCACGGTGACGGTGCTGCTCCGCCCACGCAACTCGCCGCCGACCGCGACCAGCACGACGAACAGCACGATCCCGCAAAACACGAGCAGCACCGCGCGATTGGCGTCGTTGCGCGCGGCACGGGCGCGCATCTTCGCGGCCTGACCCTGACGCAGCAGGGGGATGAGCGACCCGATGAACAGAAGCGCGGCGGCATCGAATCCGGCTAGGATGCCCCGCGTCATGCCCAGAACCGGCACCAGCCCCCCAGCCGCCCCGATCAGGATCAGCGCGAACAGCAGGAAACGCGGCGGCGCGATCCGATCGCCGATACGGGTTTGCAGGCGCTGCCAGCGGGGAGTGGTCATGAGCAGGACTTAACGCGCAGCGAGCGAACTTGACCATGGGGGAAACCGGCTCACCCCACGGCGCGCAATTCGTCCTCGGCGATGGCCACGCGATTGCGCCCGTCCCGCTTGGCCCGGTAGAGCGCGTCGTCCGCCGATCGGAACAGATCGTCCTGGCTGGTGGTGGTGCGGCCCGGATAGAGGATCGCCTGCCCGATGCTGACCGTGACGATGCGGCCGGGGGGCAGTCCGGGATGCGGCATCGCCATGGCCTCGACATGGCGACGAACGGCCTCCGCAACCCTCAGGTCGGCGCCGGGGACCAGCAGGGCGAACTCCTCGCCGCCGCAGCGGGTGACCTGCTCGATCGGGCAGCGGGCGGCGGCGGCGATCGTTTTCGTCACCGCCTGCAGGCACAGGTCGCCCGCCGCATGTCCGGCCGAATCGTTGAACAGCTTGAAATGATCGACATCGATCAGGATCAGGCTGAACGCCTCGCCGCGCGTCCGGGCGGCCTGCCACAATTCGGGATAGCGTGCGTCCAGACTGCGCCGATTGCCCGCCCCGGTCAGCGGATCGCAAAGGGACATGCGGGTCAGCTCTTGGACCGCGGCTTCCAGCTCGCTGCTCTGCCGGTGCTGGATCAGGGTCAGCAGGAAACGCTCCTTCTGCACCCGCTCGTAGAAAAAGCCGCCTACCGGCGTCGCCAGGATCATCGCACTGTGAAAGATCAGGATGTCGACCGACTGGAGCAGCGGGGTCCAGGGGGCAATGGCGAAGGGCAGGCCCAGATAGGCGGCGATATTGGCGAGCGACACCAGGATCGCCGCGTGCGTCCTGATCGGCAGGACGAGATTGGTGACAAAGGCCGCGACCAGCGCGGTCGTGGCCAGCCGCTCGGACAGGGGTGGCGGTACCGCCAGTGACAGGCGGGTGACCAGCGCGACGGTGATGACCAGCGGGATCGCCCCGGCCAGCCACATATGGGCCGGTGCGATTCGCCGCTGCGCCACGAGCCACAGCCCCAGCGCGATGGCGGGCAATTGCAGGCTCAGCTTCCAGTGGAGAGACAGATTCAAAACGCCGATGCGCGCATCCGCCACTAGGCCGAACAGTGTCAGAACCAGAAGGGTGACAAGGACATAGGCGACCTGGCTGCGTGAACTATCGGCGCGATCGCAATCGAATTGCCGCTCGAGGTGGGGCGGCAAACGGTTCGAAGTGGCGAGGCGGGAAAGCGATTCCTCAAGTTCTTGGCGGTCAGGCATGGTAAACTCCGGCGGTACTGACCCTATAGGCACGTCGGTAAATCTTGTATTGCCGAAAATAAACGACATTGGCAGCTTGCATATATTTCAATGATATTTTCGTTTCTGCTTCAATCGCTTGGGAATACGGTCAACCGATTGGTCCGATATCGTTGCTGGTTCGGTTCAAATTGTTCGGCCTCACCGTCGATGGGGAAGTGTAATTCAAGCAGATCAAGGCTTTAGGGTGCGTGGTGTGACATGTTGCCGCCATGCCCGACACTGCCCCCCATGCCGCCGCACTGATCATTATCGACATGATCAACGACCTGGACTTCGAGGGCGGGGAGGATCTGCGCGCAGCGGCCGAGGCGGCGGCGCGGCGGATCGTGGCGTTGCGGGAGGAGGCGGACGAAGCGGGCGTGCCGGTCATCTACGTCAACGACAATTTCGGCCATTGGCATTCCGAACGCTCCTCGATCGTCGCGCATTGCGACCGTGAGGACAGCCCCGGCCGTGCGTTGATCGCCGCGCTCCGGCCGCGCGACAGCGACTATTTCATCGTGAAGCCGCAATTTTCGGGCTTCTATGCCACCAACCTGCCGGTGCTGCTGCCGCAACTGGGCGTCAGCCGCGTCATCCTGACCGGGGTGGCGGCGGATATCTGCGTGCTGTTCACCGCCGCCGATGCGCATATGCGCGAGTACGACCTGTGGGTGCCGGGCGATACGGTGGCCAGCGAGAGCGACGATCATCGCCGCTGGGCGCTGGAGATCATGCGGCACAGCATGTGCGCGGAGACGCGTCCCACGACCGAACTGGCACTGGCGGATTGGTTGTCCAGGGACGGGTGATCGCACTCTAGCGCAGCGGCGCTCGCTACCTTAGATAGCGCCACCTCTATGGCACGGATCGAAACCCCCAAGCGCGTGCGCGGCACGCAGGACATCTTCGGCGACGAACAGCGCCGCTTTGCGCAGGTGCTCGGCACCTTCGAGCATGTCCATGGCCTCTACGCCTTCCAGCGGCTCGACCTGCCGGTGTTCGAGGATACGCAGGTCTTTGCCCGGTCGATCGGCGAGACGACCGATGTCGTGTCGAAGGAAATGTACACCTTCCCCGATCGCGGCGGCGACCTGCTGACCCTGCGGCCCGAATTCACCGCCGGGATCGCGCGCGCCTATCTGACCGAGGGGTGGCAGCAATATGCGCCGCTCAAGCTCGTCACCTCGGGCGCGGTGTTCCGTTACGAGCGCCCGCAAAAGGGCCGCTATCGCCAGTTCCACCAGATCGACGCCGAGATTTTGGGCGCGCCCGAACCGGCGGCGGATGTCGAACTGCTGGTGATGGCCGACCAGTTGCTGCGCGAACTGGGTATCGCCGAGGGCGTGACGCTGCAACTCAACACGCTGGGCGATGCCGAGACGCGCGACGCTTGGCGTGACGCGCTGGTCGCGCATTTCGAGGCGCACCGGGATCAACTGTCCGAAGACAGCCTGGTGCGGCTGGAGAAGAATCCGTTGCGCATCCTCGACTCGAAGGACCCGCGCGACCGGCCGATTGCCGATGCCGCGCCCGATATCGACGCCTATCTGACCCCCGAAGCCCGTGCCTTTTTCGAGGCGGTGACGGCGGGGCTGGACGCGGCGGGGGTCGCCTGGACACGCAATGCGCGGCTGGTGCGGGGGCTCGATTATTACCGCCACACGGCGTTCGAGTTCGTGACCGACCGGCTGGGCTCGCAGGGCACCGTGTTGGCGGGGGGGCGCTATGACGGACTGATCGAGTCGCTTGGCGGACCGGCGACGGCGGGCGTGGGCTGGGCGGCCGGGGTCGAACGGCTGGCGATGCTGCTCGACGAACCGGAGAAGCCGGGGATCGATGCGGTCGTGGTGTCAATGGGGGCGGCGGCGGAATTGCGTGCGACGGGGCTGGTCGCCGAGCTGCGCCGCGCGGACGTCGCGACCGACATGGCGTTTCGTGGCAATATGAAGCGTCGCATGGCCAAGGCGAACGACCAGGGCGCGCGCTATGCGCTGATCCTGGGCGATGACGAGCTGGCGAACGGCCAGGTGCAGGTCAAGGCGCTGAAGACCGGCGAGCAGGCCAAGGTGTCGCTCGACATGGTGGCGCAGAGCCTGTCCGACCTGCTGTTCGAGGATGAGATCGCCGAGGATCATGGCGAGCAGCTTCCCCCATTGGCGCAGCGTCTGACGCCGCGATGAAGACCATTTCGGCGGAGCGCATCGCGCAGATCGAGGCGCGACGCGACGAATTGCAGGCGATGATGGCCACCGGCGAGCTGCCCTCGGACCGCTTTGTCGCGGTGTCGAAGGAATATGCCGAGCTGGAGCCGGTCGCCAATGCCGCCGCCGAGGTGCGTCGGTTGCGGCAGGAGGCCGACAGCCTGGCGTTCATGACGCAGGACGGCGACGACGAGCTGCGCGAGCTGGCGGCAGAGGAACTCCACGCTAACCGCAATGCGCTGGCGGCGGCGGATCGCCATTTGGCGCTGGCCCTGCTGCCGCGCGACGCCGCCGACGAACGCGCCGCGATGCTTGAAATCCGCGCCGGGACCGGTGGCGATGAGGCGGCTTTGTTCGCGGGCGACCTGTTCCGCATGTACCAGCGTTATGCCGAGCGGCAGGGCTGGCGGGTCGAGGTCATCTCCGCCTCGGTGCCCGATACCGGCGGCTATAAGGAAGTCGTCGCCTCGGTCGCGGGGGCGGGCGTGTTCGCCAAGCTGAAGTTCGAATCGGGCGTCCACCGCGTCCAGCGCGTGCCCGTCACCGAATCGGGCGGGCGCATCCACACCTCAGCGGCGACCGTCGCGGTGCTCCCCGAAGCGGAGGAGGTCGATCTCCAGATCGACGACAAGGATCTGCGCATCGACATCTACCGCTCGTCGGGTGCAGGCGGGCAGCACGTCAACACCACCGACTCGGCGATCCGCATCACCCATATCCCGACCGGGCTGGTCGTGATCCAGCAGGACGAACGCTCGCAGCACAAGAACCGCGCCAAGGCGATGAAGGTGCTGCGAACCCGCCTCTACGAAGCCGAACGCGAGCGGCTGGCGGCGGAACGCGCAGGTACCCGGCGGTCGATGGTCGGCTCGGGCGACCGGTCGGAGCGGATCCGGACGTACAATTTTCCGCAGGGCCGCGTGACCGATCACCGGATCAACCTGACGCTGCACCGCCTGCCCGAAATCCTGGAGGGCGAACTGGACGAACTGATCGGCGCGCTGCTGGCGGAGGATGAAGCCGAACGGCTCGCCGCGCTCGATGGCTGATATTCGCGCGGAGACGCGGAGACGCGGAGCGGTGCAACCCGCTGCGCCGCAGGCTTTCCATCTTCGCCGGTCGATGGCACCCAAGCGCTGCCCCAAGCCGCACATCTCCGCGCCTCCGCGCCTCCGCGCGAACCGATTTTCTCTGATTTCCAGCATGCGCCGGGGTGAGACGGCGTGACGGACGCCCGCACCGCGATCGCAACAGCCGCCGAACGTTTCGCATTCTCCCCCACCGCGCGGCTCGACGCGGAACTGCTGCTCGCCCACGCCCTGGGGATCGAGCGCAATGCCCTGCTGCTCGACCTGACCCGCCCGGTCCCCGACAGCTTCTGGCCGCTGGTCGAGCGCCGCGCCGCGCAGGAGCCGGTCGCCTATATCACCGGCACGCGGGGTTTCTGGACGCTGGACCTGATGGTCGGCCCCGGCGCGCTGGTCCCCCGCGTCGATAGCGAGACGCTGGTCGATGCGGCGCTACGGCACTTCAGGGGGCGTGCCCCCGCCACCCTGCTCGACCTGGGCACCGGGCCAGGCACGTTGCTGCTCGCCCTTCTCGACGAGTGGCGCGACACGAAGGGGCTGGGTGTCGACCGTTCCCCGCAAGCGTTGCGATACGCCGTCGCCAACGCCGCGGCCTGTGGCCTGGCCGACCGGGCGCGGTTCTTGTGCGGCGACTGGGCGACCGGGCTGGCGGGGCCGTTCGACTGCATCGTCACCAACCCGCCCTATATCGGAACGGCCGAGCCGCTCTCGCCCGAGGTACGCGATTACGAGCCCGGCACCGCACTCTTCGCCGGGCCGGACGGGCTGGACGATTACCGGCTGCTCGCCCCCGAACTGCGCCGCCTGCTCGCCCCCGGCGGGGCGGCGGTGGTCGAGATCGGGCATGAACAGGCCGGGGCGGTGACGGCTTTGCTGGCGGATCAAGGCTTTGCGGTAACGCTGCACCGCGATCTGGGCGGGCGGCCGCGTGCCCTGCTGGCGCATTGAACAATCGCGCGTGATGCCCTATATTTCACTTGAAGGACCTAGGTCCGACCCGCTAGAGCGGGCACAGGGGCACGCGAACATCTGGCACTCTCACCGGTTTTTCGGGGTCGCAGGATGTCGGGCCGATGCCCATACCCTTCGTCATGTAGTCGCTGCTGTCCGGCGGCCGTGGCAGCGCCCGAAATCGGGTGCGACAGCTTCGCATCGCGCGAACCGCGCGCGATGTCGGGAAGAGTGGGTCGGAAAAAGTGGACCTTGTTGGTTTGACGACTAAGGACGAACAGCTTGATCAATAATCGGCAGGCCGGCCGCCGTCGCGGTCGTGGCGGCAACAACAATGGTGGGCAGCGTCCGGGCGGCAATCCCGGCCGTTCCGACAATGGCAATCGCATCGACAACCGCGCGCGCGGCAACGCCAGCCAGCTGTACGAGAAGTACAAGAATCTGGCGACCGAGGCGCAGCGTCAGGGCGACCGGGTCAACACCGAATATTACTGGCAGTTCGCCGATCACTATTTCCGGGTGCTGAGCGAAACCCGCTCGCGCTTCGAGGAGCAGAATCAGCGCCGCCAGCGCGAGGAATCGCGCGACGACCAGTATGACGACGGCTTCGACAACGACGCCGAGGATTATGGCGACGAGGGCGATCCCATCCGTCCCGGCGAGCAGCAGGGCGAGGTCGAACAGCCGCGGCGTGAGCGTCAGCCCAGAGACAGCCAGCGCGACAACCAGCCGCGCGAAACCTATGCTCGCGACAATCAGCAGCGCGAAGAGCGTCCCCGGCGCGACCGCGACGATCGCCCGCGCCGTGAGCCGCGCGAGGATCGCCGCCCGATGCGCGCCGAACAGCCCGCCATGGTCGAGGATGCGCAGCCGGTCGTGACCGCGCCCGTCATCACCCCCGAGGTCGCTTCGGCACCGCAGGCCGAGGAGGAAGCGCCCCGTCGTCGCGGTCGCCCGCGTCGCGAGCGTCCCGCCGAGGTGCAGGATACGGGCGAGCAGACCGGCTTCGACGCCGATCGCCTGCCCCCGGCCCTGAGCGCTGCGCCCGAGGCGGAAGCGGCTCCCGAGGAAAAGCCCCGCCGTCGTCGCGTCCGCGCGGCGGCTCCGGTGGAGCCGGAGGCGGCGGCGGGCTGATCGCCTTCCACGCTTTCGATGGATAAAGGACCGGCCTTCGCGATGTTCGCGGGGGCCGGTTTTTTATGGTCGCCGGTCGACATCCTCGTCATGCCCGGTGCCCGAGCTGAGGAAGACCAGCCCCATCAGCGCCCCGGTCAGCATCACCATGCCGCCGATCCCGCCAATCACCCCCAGCATCGTCACCCCGTTGAGCGGGCCATAGACCTCGGCCAGCGCGATCATCGCGAAGGCCACCGCGACGGCGGCCGCGACCGTCATCCACGCCATCAGCATGCGGAACCGCGCCCAGGCGAAGGCCGCTTGTTCGGGATCGTCGAGTCCGGGTGGGGGCGGGGACATGGGCCGACTATGGGCAACGGGGGCCCGCTCGACAAGCCGGGCAGGCCTTACCCGGCCCGGCGCAACCGCCCGACCGGCAGCTTGGCCCAGATGCCCCCGGCGATCGCATCGATCTCGCGCCGGACCGGGTGGCGCACGGCATAGACGACCGCCAGCCAGGCCAGCACGCCCGCCGCCGCGCTCACGCTCAACAGCGTGAAGCCGACCGCCTCGGGCGATGCGACCCAGCGATAGACGGCCAGCAGCGGCGCGACCGTCGCCAGCGTGGCGATCAGGCTCTGGGCATAGACTTTGACCATCCCCCGCCAGGCAAAGCCGGTCAGCGGCTTCATCAGCGTGGCGTAAAGCACGAACCACACGATCCCATAGCCGATGCGCGAGATCGCCGCCCATTCCAGGCTGACCGTCGCCCCCAGGATCAGCAGCCCGATCGACGCGATCGTATCCAGCGCATTGGCGACGATCAGCCGCCGGATATGTCCCAGCAGGATGGGCAGCTCGAAATGCAGCGGCACGGCGGCGAAGAACAACTGCCCCAGCGCGATCCAGCTCAACAGCGGCGCCACGCCCGCCCAGCGCGGCCCATAGAGCATCAGCACGATCGGCGTCGCGGCGGTGGCGAGGAAGGTCATGGCGGGCCAGGTCACGCCGCTATAGGCCGCGACCACCCGCTGATAGGGCGCGGCCAGATCGGCTCCCGCATCGCGCAGGCGGGCAAAGGCCGGATAGAAGACGCCATCGACCGCGCCGCTGACCAGCATCTGCAACTGCGCGCCCAGGCTCGAGGCGCGGCTGTACAGGCCGACCGCGGTCAGGGTCAGGATACGGCCGATGACCAGCTCCGGGCTGCGCGAGCTGATCGCGTCGCTGATATAGAGAAGCGAGCTGTTCGATCCGAAACGCAGGATCGGGCCGATGCCCTTCAGGCTGGGTGGGAAAGGCGGACGGATGCCGGACCGCCACTGGCCGATGATCGCGCGGGCCGCCTGTTGCGCGACCGAGGCCCAGGCCAGCGCAAAGGCCGAATAGCCCGCCCAGGCCAGTGCCAGCGAAAACACCGCATTGACCACCGCCGCGCCGACGCTGGTCAGGAAGATGGAGTAATAGTCCATCCGTCGCTGAAGCATCGCGCCCGGCACGATGCCGAAGGGCACGATCAGATAGGACCCGGCGATGATGACGAGCAGCGGGGTCAGCCGGACATTGTCGTAGAATCGCGCCACCGGCCAAGCGAGCGCAAAGATGATCAGGCCGATACCCAGCGCAAAGATCAGCGACACCGAAAAACAGGTGCGCAGCTGCTCTTCGGTCAGGTCGCGCTCGCCCGCCACGAACCGGCGGATGCCGAAATCCTGCAACGCGGACACCAGCATCGCGGCCGACAGCGCGATCGAATAAAGCCCCATCTCGGACGGGCTGAGGAAGAAGCGCGATATGACCACGCTGACGACGAACTGAATCGCAAAGGCGATATATTGCGCGCCGATCGACCAGAGCGCCGCCCCGCGAACCGAAGAACCGCTCATCGCCGGATCCGATGCCGGGTCAGCAGCCCGGCGAGCCGGATCGCGCCCAGCCGCTGATGGTGACTCGCCAACCGCGCCACGGCTCGCCAAAGCCCGGCTACGGGTTCGCCACCCGCCCGGCGCACATCGTCGAGATGCGCGGCGATCCAGGTCAGCCCTTCTCCCGCCATCACTTCGGGCGCGTATAAGAGCCCGCGCACCACTTCGGCGCGGACATCGCTTGCCACACCCGGCCGCCCGAAAATGGTATCGAGCGTCTCGATCGGGGGAAGGGCGGTCCAGCCGTCCGAAGGGTCAGGTCGCCCTTCGGCACGCGCCACCCGGGCCAGCCGCGCGACCGCCACGCCATAACGCTGGGCCAAGACATGCCGGTGCGACACCTGCGATGGGGAATAGCGATAGAGGTGCAGCCGCTCGGGCAGATTGGCGATCCGCGTCCGCTCCGCCAACCGAAGCCACAGGTCGTAATCCTCGCAATGGCGATAGGCGGGCCGATAGCCGCCTGCGGCTTCCAGTACGTCACGACGCATCATCACCGAAGGATGGCAAAGCGGCGACGCGGTCGGCAAGGCGGCGGCAATGACATCGGCGGACAAGGGGTGATCGACCGGCGGTTCGCTGCGGCGATGCCCCTGCGCATCGATCGTCTCGATCTGTGTCCCGACAACGCCATGGTCCAGGTTCGTGTCGAGAAAGGCCACCTGCCGTGCGAAACGCTCGGGCAGGGCGACGTCATCGCCGTCCATGCGGGCGATATAGGGGCCACGTGCCACCGCGATGATATGGTTCAGGCTGGCCACCAGCCCCTGATTGGCCTGGCGGATCACCCGGATACGCGGATCGATCGCCGCATAGCGGTCGATAATGGCGGGGGAGTGGTCGGTCGAGCCGTCATCGACGATCACCAGCTCGAAATCGCCAAAGGTCTGGGCAAGGATGCTGTCCAGCGCGTCAGCCAGATATTCCGCGTTGTTGTAGACGCTCAGGGCGACGGTGATCCGGGGCGACGTCATGCTCGTATCACTCGTTCCCTGGTACGCGGTCACTAGGAAAGCCCTACACCCATGTCTGCCTAGGGCGGAATCGCGAAGCTGCCAAAGGTTCCGCGAGGGGCCGACCATGGCGCCAGGCTTAAGCCGCCAAAACTAAAGGATTTTTGAAATTTTGCAGAAAAATGGCACTTTTTGTGTTGACCCTCTGATCGACCCGGCCTAGAGGGGTTTCACCGCAGCGGTGGTCGCAACGACTGACCGGTGCAGCTACGACAGATCGGCGCACTTGAGGCCCTGGG